>JASHOO010000393.1 GCA_030041035.1 Bryobacteraceae bacterium
TCACTCGGTCGATCCGGCTCCATTTCCAGCACGCCGCGCGCGATTTCGTGGGGCACGTTGCCGCGCCTCCGGAATGCGGAGCAGCCCGTCATCAGCTCATAGAGAACGACCCCCAGCGAATAAATATCTGTTGCAGTCGTGATAGGCTCGCCTCGCAACTGCTCGGGACTGGCGTACTCCGGAGTCATCATCAAAAATCCGGTACGCGTGGCAGATTGTTCGATAGAATCCGGCTGCAAAACCTTGGCGATCCCGAAGTCCAACAGCTTCGGTGTGCCCTCTGCCGTCACAAGAATGTTGTTTGGCTTGATATCGCGGTGCACGATCAGGTGCTGGTGCGCATGGTGAACGGCCGAGCATACGGTGCGGAATAGTTTTAGGCGATCGTCAATCGACAGATTGTGCCGATCGCAGTATTCGGTAATCGGCGACCCCTCGATCAACTCCATGACCAGGTAAGGAATGCCGTCCTCGCTTGTGCCGCCGTCGAGAATCCGTGCGATATTCGGATGGTTGAGACTGGCCAGAATCTGGCGCTCGGTGCGAAAGCGGGTGGTCAACCCTCCGGCATAATCGGACCGAACGACTTTGAGGGCGACCTGCTGCTCGTATTGCCCGTCCACTCGAACGGCGCGATAGACCTCACCCATGCCTCCCGCACCAAGCAGTGCAGCCAGGCGATACGGTGCAAACACGCGGCCGAGCAGGGGATCGCGTTTTGGCTCCTGCCAACTGCGTTGTGCCAATGAGTCGAGCGCTGGTCTCTGCAAGAAATCCGGATCGATGGATTCGCAAGAAAGAAGGGACTCGACCTCTTGACGGAGTTCGAGGTCGGTGTCTCCGAGTTGGCGAAGAAACGGCTCTCGCTCCTTCGGAACAAGAGCGATGGCAATCTCCAGGCTCTCTTGGACTTGTTTCCAGCGCTCCGGGGTCACAATTAGTCCGTCGCTTTTTGCCGGGTGAGCGATTCTTGGGATGGTTTCCACACAGACCCCAGCTCACCCCATTGCTAGATAACGGATAGCGTAATGCGACCCCGGCAGGTAGTCAAATGGAACCGTTAGGTCGCAGGAGACTGCATGCATTCTGGCTAAGAGTCTTTCTAAACTGACATCCTTACTCTAGCCGCGCGAAGACCGCGGACTGGAAGAAGCCGCTGCCCGGCGTAGACGGTCGAGTTTCTTTTCGACCAATCCTCAGCCATGACGCGGGGTGAAAAGTGCAGCATCGCTCTCCTGGTGTCGAGCGTATGTCATCCCGGCTGGAGAAGGTGAGCGCATGATGGCGGGCGATACGCTCTTCACGTTTCTCACCGACGGACGCCAGAGCGGCGGAAATCTCTTGAACTCAGGCCCGGAGATGGGTAGCGAAAAACGTAGCTGGATGATCAGTCAGACTGGCAAACCGGGTTTGTCTGTTCCGCTCGAGGCGCCAATTTGGGGTTCACGGAGATCCGAACTTTGTGCCAGGACACGCCGCGCTGTCCCTTCGCCAATGTTCAGTTGCCGAGCTATTTGCCGGTAGCTGTAATGCTGTTGTCGCAGTTGGAAAACTCGCTCGTGGTTGAATATCCTCTTTGGCCTCCCAAGGGGCAGATCCTTCCCCGATTTGCTGTGAACTTCCTTGCCCACCTTCCCGGCCTCTTACTGTGCCCGATAACGCTTCTCCCCCAGAACACAGCGTTCATGTATCAGCTTCCGTTCGAACTCCGCCGCTGCCATTAGCAAGTGTAGGAATCTTGATGTTGCACTGGTCTCAGGCTTAAACGGTTCTCGCTGAGAGTCGTTTGGGCACTTATCTGGCTCACTTGGCCCACTTTTGCACACGCCAATTCTTTATCTCGGCTACGTAAATCGCTCCGTTGGAATCGATGGCAATGTTATGCGCAAAATCCAGCTTGCCGGAAACTCTGCCCCATGAGCTGAGCACGCCCAAAATCTCCCCGTCCAAGTTTAGCTTGACGATGCGGTTGTTCAGACCGTCGCACATGTAGATGGCGTTCTCTCTGTCATAGTAGGCCAGGCCCCAGGGCTGGCCGACATCGGTCCACTTGCCGAGATAGCGGCCATCGGGATCGAAGATCTGGACTCGGGAATTGGAGCGATCGGCCACATAGACCCGACCGCGAGAATCGAGGGCGACATCGTGCACCAGGTTGAACTCACCGTCCCCGGTGCCTTTGTGGCCCCACTGCAACACGTATTCTCCATCGCGATTGAACTTGACGACACGCGAGTTCACGTAGCCATCGGAAACGTAGAAAAAGTCAAGCGAAGGAGTAAAGATGATGCCGGTAGGCCGGTTAAACGAGTCCTTGCTATCGTTCGTGCCGGGCGAACGGCCGATTACCATCAGGACCCTGCCTTCGGGGCTGTACTTCAATACGCGATGTCCCTCAACGTCCACGCCCCAAACGTTGCCTTCTGGGTCCACGCGAATGCCATGCGAGCTGACGACCGTGCCTTCGCCCCAGCTCTGGAGGAAGTTGCCATCTTTGTCGAATTGGATCACCGGATGAGGGCCGCGGTTGAATACCCAGACGTTGTCATTGCGGTCCACGGCAACGCCCGAGCACTCGCCGAAATTCCAACCCTTGGGCAGCTTGGCCCAGCCGGCCACGAGCTTGTGTGGTAGCGGCGGACCGGACTTCAATTCGGCCCACAGCGGCGGAAGGCACAGCAAAGCGAGAGCAGCGGCAAGTTTCATGGGGGCGAGAATAGAACAAAGGCCATGGAAAGTAAAGAGCCACCATGGAGGCCGCTAGGTTGACGACCGCTACACAACTCTTGATCCTGGTATACTAATGCCCACGCTCGAATGGGCGAACCTCAACAACGTGAAAACGTTTAGGCCGGCGAGACACGCAGCCGCCGTACAGCGCGGCTGCATCAACCAGGTTCGCGCAGTTCGCTTGGTGTTTGCGGAGGAGCATCTTAGTGTTTCCGTACGGATCGCATGTCTTTTCTTACGCCGACCCCCGAAAACCGCAAAACGGATCAAAAGCCTTCTTCTAGTACTCTTTTGTTGTTGGACAATTTCGGCGCAGACCCCTGCCGAGTCTCTGAAACAGCCATCCACGACGCCGCAAGATCTGGTAGCAGGCGAGCGTATTTTTCGAACACAATGCGCCTCCTGCCACGGCCGGCGTGGCGACGGCGGTCGCGGCGCAACTCTCGCCCAACCCCATCTACTACACGCGCCAGATGACGAGACGATGTTCGCCATCATTCAAAACGGCATCCCCGACAGCGAAATGTCAGGCCAATGGTACACTCCGCGGGAGATTTGGCAGGTTGTCGCGTTCGTGAGAACATTGGGCCGCATTGCGCCTCAGAAAATTGATGGCGACCCGACCCGTGGCCAAAGCCTCTACGCCAATAGGGGCGATTGTGCGCGCTGTCATACCGTAAACGGACGTGGCGGGGC
>JASHOO010000394.1 GCA_030041035.1 Bryobacteraceae bacterium
GCATAAAGATGGCCGCGAATAAACGCGAATGAACGCAATCACGAATTCGCGTTCATTTGCGTTCATTCGCGGCTAAAAGATTTTATCGGCGTCTGGGCGGCCGGCGATCGCGGTCGCGGCCGAAGGGTTTCCGGGGCCGATCGTTTTCCGGGCGCGGACGCGGCGGGCGAATCGGCTCGGGCAGCGTTTTCAAATCCGAAGGCACCACCACCACCTGCCGGATCGGACCCAGGCCCACGCTTTCGCTGCGCACCTCGGCCTGGTCGCGCAGCGCCAGATGAATGATGCGCCGCTCGCGGCTGTTCATGGGGCTGAAGTGGAACGGAACGCGCGTTTTCTTGACACGCTCGGCCGCGGCGAGCGCGCTCATGCGCAGCTCTTCGATGCGCAGCGCCCGGTAATCCTGGGCGTCGAACGAGATACGCGAGTGGTCGTCGGAGGGGATGCGCAGCGCTTCCATGGTGAGGTATTCGAGCGCCAGCAAAACTTCGGCCTTATTCGCCAGGAGCAAATCCACGTCCGAGCCCGAAAACCGCACCACCACTTCCGGGTTTTCGAAATCCGGGTTAACGGATTCACCTTCCGCCGCCTCGTACTTCACCTGAAACCCCGCCCGTACCAGGAGCGGCTTCAGGAACTGGTCGATTTTTGGAGCCACCGAATCGACGGCGTATTTCTTTTCGCTCACCGCCTCTTCCCGATCTGTTTTTTCACCACCGGCGCCGGCTGCGGAAGGTCTGCTGGCGTCACGGTTTTGTTGAAGAACCACTGCTGCCCGATGCCCACCAAATTGGAAGTCATATAGTATAGCACCAGGCCACTTGCCAAATTATAGAAGAAGAAGCCCATTACGAGCGGCATCATGAGCATCATGCGCTGCTGGTTGGGGTCCGCGGTGGTGGAAGGTGTCATCTTCTGCATGAGGAATTGGGTGGCAATCATGATGATCGGGAGAACATGAATTGCCAGGTGCTCGGGCTGCGAAAGATCGGTCACCCAGAGCCATTCGGCATGGCGCAACGCAATGGAGACGGCAAGTACCTTGTAAAACGCGTAAAAGAAAGGAATTTGAACGAGCATGGGCATACATCCGCCCATGGGATTGGCGCCGTGTTTCTTGTACAGCGCCATGATTTCCTCGTTTTGCTGTTGTTTGCGCGGGTCGCGGAGGCCGATGCCTTTGTACTTGTCGTTGATGGCGGCGATCTGCGGCTGGAGGACCTGCATCTTCTTCATAGACTTTAAGTTAGAGAGACGCAGGGGGAACAGCAGAGAATTGATCAGAACCGTGACTAAGATGATGGCCCAGCCGTAATTGTGCACCCACTGGTTGCTCACATAGTGCAGGGCGTAGAACAGCGGCTTGGCGAGGAACCAAAACCAGCCCCAATCGATGATGTTCAGCAGCTTCGAGTTGACCTGACGGAGGACGTCGATATCCTTTGGGCCGACAAACACCGCAAAATCATTGTGTGCCGGGCTGGCGACGCCGGCTCCGGGGCGAGGCTGCTCCTTTACACCGGGCGCCGTGGCCACGGTGTCGCTAAACGTGACCAGCCGAAGCGGGCCACCGGTTTCGGGCTGGAAGGCGATGGCGAAGTACTTATCTTCGATGGCGACGAAAGAAAAATTTCCTTCGTCTGTGACCGGGCCGTTCCTGGCGTCCTTGGCGCTGTGGCTTTTCAGCTTGTTCTCATTGATATCAAAGTAGATAGTGCGTTGATTGCCGGGATTGGTGTCGGAGGAGTCGCCGAAGGCGCCGCGCCATGTGATTAAAAATGGCAAAACAAACCCATTTTGGCGAACGTCGGCGGAAACATCCGTAAGGTACTCATTCTTATGGAACCGGAACGTTTTGCGGGCGCTGATCGAACCATCAGAGTACTGGTAGGTGACGCCCAGGCCGTCGGGCGACGGTTGGGCCTTGAACAGGACGTTGTTGAGGTCCACGCCCGGTTTTTTCTGTTCGAAGTCGAACTGGAACGGATAGCCGGCCTTGGCGGCCGACACTTTGTTCACCAGTTCCAATGGCTTGCCGTCGTCGTCGGTGAATTTCTTGAGCGTCCAGTCGAGGATGACGCCTCCCCGGTTGGAAAACACGACGCGGTACAGATTGGTTTCGACGACGAAGGTCTGCTCTTTTTCCGCGGCGACGTGCTCGCTGGAAACCTGGGAGGGGACTGATGGTTCCGACGGGGGCGCCTTCTCCGGCACCGGCACCGATGTCTGGGTGACAGCGGGTTTCTTCGCGGGAGGAGGGGGTGGTGCGATGGTCTTAAAGAGGTACGGTGTGGCGAACAGTACCAGGCCCATGAGGGCGAAGGCGATCAGCAGGCGGGTTTCGGTAGACAGCTCGGGCCCGGAGCCGGACTGGTTGGGTTTCTGCTCGCCGCTCATGGCACCAAGTCGATTCCGCCGGCGTGAAAGGGATGGCAGCGGCACAGGCGCTTGACGCCCATCCATGCTCCCCGGCCGACGCCGTAACGTTCTATGGCTTCCCGCATGTACTCCGAGCAGGTGGGCTGAAACCGGCAGGCGGAAGGCAGCCAAGGGGACAAGAATCGTTTGTACAGGCGCAGCATGGTTACGACGAACTGTTGCAGCGGAGAAAGAACTCGCCGACTTCCCGGACGAGTTCGCTGAAGGGCGAGTCCATCGCCGTGCGGCGCGGATTGAATACTATTTCCCACTGTGGATTTAATTGATCGAGCCGCAGGCGGACAGCCTCGCGGACACGCCTCTTAATCCGGTTCCGAACCACGGCGCCACCAACCGAGCGGGGCACGGTAAACCCGATTTTAGATACGTTTTGGGCGTCCGGTTGTTCCCGCCGCAAATAAAAGGCAGCAAAGAAGCGGCCGGAATAGCGGGTTCCGTGGTCATAGACTCGCC
>JASHOO010000395.1 GCA_030041035.1 Bryobacteraceae bacterium
GAGCGCTGGGTGGGGTCCGGTCTCCTGGTAGCCGAGAAGCAATTTCGCCGGGTCCAAGGACATAAACAAATTCCCATCCTTCTCAGGGAACTGGAAGGGTTGGTTCCGTCTAAGTCGGAGGTTGTCAAACGCAGGAAGGCGTCGTAGAGTGAGTTACGCGAGAGCCGCTACTTTCCACGGAAAGTCGGGCGATCCCCTACACGCTTGCAAATCAGACATTGCTGCAATGGCCTCCGAGGGTAGTCCTGCGAGCCGCACTGACCACCCCATGCCGTTCCGCTTCGCATGAGGCAGGGTGCCAGCATCAGATATTAGGACTATGGTCGTAATCCCTTTGAGTTACTGCTGTAGCGACTTAGCTGAGTCGTCGGCCGCCGCTTTCTTCAAGCCGTCTTTGAAGCTTCGAATCCCTTCGGCTAACCCCTTACCGAGTTCGGGCAACTTCTTGGGACCGAAACAGAACAGGGCCACAGCGAGAATGACCAGTAAATGTCTGGGTTGTAACAAGTCTTCGATCATGCGTTACTCTTTCTATAATGTGATGACGGTTGGGACTTCTTGATCACTTACTAACGGTCTCTACGGTGCGACATCAAAGGCATCTGTTGGGAACCGCCTTAGTCCCCATCTGATGCAAGGCATAGCGGCAGTAGAGGTCACTTGGCAGAGTTCTCTTTCAGGTAAGCAATGATTTCGGCGCGTTCTGCCGGCTTCTCCACATGAAAGGTCATGTCGTTTCCAGGTACGAGCTTCTCAGTATCGGTGAGCCACTGCTCCAGCGTCTCATCCGTCCAGGTGATCTTCGACTTCTTGAGCGCTTCCGAGTATGGGAACGATTCGACCGACCCGGCCACTCGACCGTAAACTCCGCGCAGGCGAGGGCCCTCTTTATCCCGTTCTAGAGCATGGCATCCACCGCAACGCTTTTCGAAGACCTCCTTGCCGATGTCATTAGACTGTCCGGCTGCAAACCGGCTCGCGCCTACCGCGAGTAGCACGATGCCGGTGAGGATCGCGCCCAGCAGTTGTGTTCTGCACGGCAGCGACAAGTTACTCGATGCCTCCGGTGCTCGACATTGCCCTTGCCGGAGCCAGCGGCGAATCCACCACCGCCAAGCTGTGTTGCTTCATGATCGATTGGACGTCGGTAATTCCCAGCACGCTGCGCAGCTTGTCGTCCGCGACTTTCATGGGGCCCGGATGGTTGCCGGGCCCTGGCGTAGCCTGGGGAAACGCCGTGGACATGGCCGTATGGAACATGACGTTCCCTTCCGCCTTCTGCATGACCTGGTGGATGTGTCCGTTGAGCACCGTCACCGATCCGAATCGCTTGAGATAACCCAGGGCCTGTTCGCTGTCCTCAGTGCCCCAACCCCATTCGGGATAAACAGACCAAAGCGGAATGTGCGCGAATACCACAATCGGCCGACTAGCGGGCTGGCCCTTGAGGTCCGCTTCCAGCCACTCGAGTTGGTCGGCGCCGAGCTTACCCAGCCCTTCCAACGCGGCCACGTTGCATAGCCCGACGAAATGGACGTCCTTGTGGTTAAAACTGTACCAGCCGCGTCCTTTGGCGTCCTTGCCGTAGCGCTCCAGGTACTGTTTGCCATCATCGATCGAAGTGTCATGCTCACCCGGCACAAAGAAGATCTGCTTCGCCTTGGCGCTCTTGAGCACCTGGTCCAGCGTGTCGTATTCGCCAGCTTTAGAGGTGTGACTCAAGTCGCCGGTGTGAATTATGAAGTCCGGCTCGTGCGGCAATGCGTTGATTTTGTCCACGGCTGCCTGGAGCGTGCCGACGACATCCGGGTTGGCCGGCTTGTTGAAGCCTATGTGACTGTCGCTAATCTGGACGAAGTGAAGCTCTCCCTTCACGGCCTTCGTCTTCTGGCCGAAGGCCCGTGAATTCAGGACGCCGCCGCTCATAGTCCAGATAACACCGGTTCCTGCCCAGGCCATACACTCTAAGAAACCGCGACGGTCAATTCCGTCATTATTGTGGTCGTTAATTATTCGCTTTGACAAGTTTCACCCTCGGTAAGTACGTTTTATCTGCTCTCCAACTGTCTATACTCACATTCCACGTTGCTTATTCCATCTGGGAAGATAGCAACTGATTTGCTTCTGAATCTCAAACATCAAGCTTCACGGCACCCTCTACTTTTGGCAGAATACCGAAATCACCATCCGCATTCCCCACGGACGTCAGCGCAAAGCCTTGCACTCTCGAATCGGGATCGAGGCAGCGGTCGCACTGAGTTGAGAGCGCAACCGAGCCGACGCCGCCACGAGGCCCTGACGAATTCTGAACAACCTGACCTTGAGGGTATTCTGGGTCAGTCCAGTCATTCGAGACAGCTCAGCTACAGAGAAGCCCTCAACCTCTTTCGCGATAAGCAGCCAACGGTCGTCTTCCGGAATACGCGTCAGCAGCTTATTAACGAGATCTCTTTGCATGGCACTTCGGTCGGGTGTAGGGCATCCGTCCGCAAGCGCCTCCATGTGCAGTGCTAGCGTGTCGTCTGGGGAATCGCTTGTACAGACCAGCCTGAGTCGTTTCTTGCGTAGGAATCCGTAACACTCATTTACTGCGATGCGATGAATCCACGCATAGAGTGAGCTGCGACGTTCGAACCCCTGTATCGAGAGATGCACTTTGGTGAAGACTTCCTGTGCAATCTCATCCGCATCGTCGCGGCTATGCAACATACCATAACAGACGCGGTAGATCTTGGACGCAAACTGCTCGATGATCTCACGAAAAGCCATCTCATCGCGTGCCTGAAGTCCTGCAACCAGCTCAGCTTCATCCCAGCTTAGCTGGTTAGACCGTGCTTGGCGTGGCCAGACGCAAAAAGCGTTGGTGTTTGCAGCCGCTGACGTGGTAGCGTACATATTTATCACCTCTACTCCTCGAACTCACAGACAGGGACTAAAACAGCTGTGGGAAGCGTGACGAGGCTCCAGAGCCAGTAAATCATCGTCTGGCGTGTGTCACTAGCCAAGTACTCGCATGAGCTTCCCGTCTTAGAAGTGCGGAGCCCCCCGGGGAACGGTTTAATTCTCTCGCACGATGTGCCACGGAGTGAAGAATGGCTTCGGCGTCATCATCGCTCTTTAATGGCCATTTGTTCGCACCAATCCGCATGTCAAAAAAGATCTCGTACCTAGCAGCCAGCTGAAATCGCGTTCGGTAACTGCCGGTCAGTTGGTGGGTTGGAAACGATAGCCCACCCCAAATATGGTTTCGATGTACGGCCGGGCGGAGCTTCCTAGATTTTTCCGTAATCGACGGATATGCACGTCCAAAGTGCGTGTTCGGATTTCCACGCCATAGCCCCAGACCGTCATCAGGAGCATCGAGCGAGGGATAAGCTCGCCTGCTCGTTGCACCAATATGGCCAGAAGCTCAAATTCTTTCTGGGTTAACTTGAGGGGCTGTCCATCGAGCTGAACTCTCTGGAGGTGAAAGTCTACCGTCAGATGTGAATCTCGGTAGCAGTTGCTGTGGTTTGCTGTGCTTTGAAGTGCGCTCATTAAAGTTCTCCTATCGTGACGTTGTCTGCCGATTCGCATAGGTTGGCTAGACGTTTCACATAAATGGGCTTTCTTGGTTTAATTCGATATGTTTCAAAGTACTGGCCGAGGTTCTACGTGGCTCCACAAGAAGGCACATTCTTGAGTTGCTCGGCCACGAACGACGAGGGGTTGAGGAGCGTAACACACCGAATCCTCAGCTCCTTGAATAGCTCAATGCCCGCGGCGTCGACGAATGCCACGTCCGCAAGGTCAAGAGTCAACCGGATCCCGTCGCTGAGGCCCTGCAGATCACAGGTCTTCTTAAGCTCCTCGACCCAGCCGCCAGTCAGCCGACCTTCCACCCTGAGTCTTACCGCATCTCTTGACGACTCGACGACCGTTATTTTTAGCATTCGTTGCCACAAGGGCTCCCGCAGTTAGCTATGCAGTTGACGTTCCATTAACAAATCTGATGGTGGATTGAAGGATCGCATTGGAGGCCGATGAGGTCTTCAGCCGAGTTAGGTCAGGCGAATCATTAGCTAAGAATCAATAAGTTGCGAGGGTGTAATGTGGTATTCCTTTCAAGCACCTTGGGCAGATCTGAAGAGAAGGTTCACCCCGATCGAAATATCGGCGAAAGGCACCACCCCACCACATTTCGTGAGCGCATGTGGGGCGTTGCGGAGCGAATCACGACTGGCGGTGGCCAGAGCGCTTGATGCCCAGCTTGCCCATCCGGTGGCGAAGGGTGTTGGGATGGATATTCAGGATTTTAGCCGCACCCCTCGGCCCATCAACCACTCCTTCTGCCTGCTGAAGGGCCGCCACGATGTGGCGTCGCTCCACTTCCTCCAATGTGGCCAATCCTGAAGGTGAGGTTGCGGCCTGCCGACTATCCCCAGCCGGAATTTCAGCCGGCTCCAGATTCCCTTCTGAGGGAGCAACCGGTACAAGATCCTTGTCCAACCGCAGAGTTGTACCCGCCGATAATACGATCGCTCGTTCCATCACGTTCTGTAGCTCGCGAACGTTACCAGGCCATGGGTAGTTCATCAGCCTTGCCATTGTCTCCTGTGAAACGCCTCCGACCTTCTTCCCGAACCGCTTGGCAAACCGCGATACGCAGAGGGTCACGAGCTGGGGAATGTCGGAGCGACGTTCTCGCAAGGGGGGCAGGTGGAGGGGAAAAACGTTCAAGCGGTAGAAGAGATCGGAACGGAAGCGGCCGGTCTCGACCAGCTGTGCCAGGTTGCGGTTGGTGGCGGCAATCACTCGCACATCCACGCGCACCGAACGGCTGCTGCCCACTGGCTCAAACTCGTGTTCCTGCAGAACCCGCAGCAGCTTCGCCTGCGTCTCTAAGGCCAGTTCCCCGATTTCGTCGAGAAAGATGGTGCCGCCGCTGGCAAACTCGAAGCGCCCAATCCGCCGCTCGATCGCTCCGGTGAAGGCTCCTTTGAGGTGGCCGAAGAGTTCGCTTTCCACGAGACCCGCCGAGATAGCACTGCAGTTCACGCTCACCAGGGCACGATCCTTGCGGGCGCTTCTGCTGTGGATAGCGCGCGCGATGAGTTCCTTCCCAGTGCCTGTTTCCCCGTAAATGAGCACTGTGGAGTCCGTGGGGGCGACCTGCTCAACGGCCCGGAGCACGGTGAGCAAGGCAGGGCTATTTCCCACGATCTCCTCGAAGTTGTGCTCTGTGCGGATCTCCTCCCGGAGGTAGATATTTTCCTTCTCCAGCCTCCCTTTCAGCGTGGCGATTT
The DNA here is from genome assembly GCA_030041035.1 of Bryobacteraceae bacterium. Taxonomy (GTDB): domain Bacteria; phylum Acidobacteriota; class Terriglobia; order Bryobacterales; family Bryobacteraceae; genus QHXW01. The sequence goes on from JASHOO010000395.1 coordinate 5,286, forward strand.
CTTCGTAGGATTTCATGTTTTCGATCGCCAACGCTACCTGGATCGCTATTTCCTGTAGAAACTCCGCGTCCTCTTCGGAATACTGGTCCATTTTCCGGCTCACCACACTGAGGATGCCGATGCACTTGCTCTGCAGAATTAAAGGAACTGCGCAGAGCGACCGTAAGCCTTCTGCGTAGAGGCGCTTCTCGTTCGAAAACGGCCGCTCTTTTTCGAGATTGCGGCGGAGAGGCTGTTGATGATCGAACACCCAGCCTGCACTGGTGTCGGTATGTCCGACCTCCAGACCAGGCTGAAAGTAGTCCGAGTGCAAAGCGCCCTCTAAAGCCAGAAAGCGGAAGGTATCTGTCTCCGGCTTGTAGAGTGTAATGGCGCACCGATCGAAGCGGATGCAAGGGCACAACGCTTCGGAAACGGCGTGGAGCAGGGTTTCCTGGGTTAGGTTCGTAATAATGGCGTTGTTGATCTCGAGAAGGCTGCGTTTCCGCGCCTCGCTCTCCCGCAGCGCTTCTTCCGCCTGTTTCCGCTCCGTGATATCGACGAAAGTTATGACGGCGCCAACGGTTTTGCCCTCCCGAAATACCGGATGGGACCAAAACTCCACCGGAAAGCAAGTGCCGTCCTTTTTCCAATAGACCTCATCGTCTCGATGAACGGCTTCACCCTTTTGAAAACCTATATAAATGGGGCACTCCTCGATCGGATACGGCTTGCCGTCTGGCCGCGTGTGATGTTCCAGCGCATGCATGTTCTTCCAAAGCAACTCGGACGTATCGTCATATCCGAGCAAGCGCACCGCTGCAGGGTTACAGAAAAGGCAAGTCCCATTGGGGTCGCAACCAAAGATCCCTTCCGCCGTGGAATCGAGTATGAGCCGGACTCGCTCCTCGCTCGTATGAAGCGCTTCTTCCGCCAGTTTTCGCTCCGTGATGTCTTCCGAAAGCGCCATGATGAATTGCGGCATAGTTTCGGTGCCCGGAACCAGAGAAACATTGTTACTAACCCAGACTAAGCTCCCGTCCTTGCGTCGATACTGCTTCTCAATTTGAAATTGTTGCCGCTTTCCGTCCAGCAGTTCGGCGGCTAGTGCCCAGTTGGCTTCGCGGTAGTCCGCATGGGTGATCTCGAGAAACGAAAGCGTCCGGAGTTCCTCTTCGCTGTAGCCCACCATCTTCTGGTAGACCGGATTGGTAGCCAGGAAACGTCCTTTTAGGTCAGTCAACGCAACACCGATGGCGGAGTTCTCAAAGACGGACCGCCAACGCTCTTCGCTCCGCGCGACCTGCAGGTTTGCGTCACCCAGAGCCTTTTCGTTCCGCTTGTGCTCCGTGATGTCGCGTGAAACCGCCAGCAGGCGTTCCGGCTTACCGTCTGCGTTGCGAATGGGACTGACCACGACATCCCACCACCTGGGCTGTTTTGTAGTCGTCGTAGCGAAATACCCGGTAAAGCGGCCGATGGCGCCCGTCTTTGCCGCTTCCACGGCAGCTTGGGCGGCTTCCCTTTCTTCCCCTTGCCAAAACTGAATCCAGGAACTATTCACGAATGGGCCAAAGTCGCAGATCTCCAACGCCTGCATGCCACCTTCGTTCATCCATAGCAATTGGCCTTCGAGGTCGAGTACCTTGATGCAATCCTGGGTGCACGCCATCAGACGGCGTTGAAACTCTTCAGCGTCCCGCAGCGCCTGTTCGGCTTGTTTTCGCTCCGTTATGTATTCCGAGAGCGCCATGATCAATTAGGGCAACGTCTCTGTGCCCGGAACCGCAACAACGTCCGCGTGCATTCAGACCATATTAAGATTCTCGACGGGCTTTCCCGCATGGAGGCCAACCAGCGTGCTGCCACAAGGACGTGTTGAACTAATCTGGTGCATTATATCAATCCCGTCTGTATTTTCTTGGGGCGGAAGGCCGGAATTGACACCACGAATGCAGATTCTTCAGACTGTGACCGTTGCCCCGCTTATTATCTGCGCCTGGTCCACTGTCCTCAGGGAACTAGCATTTCAAGGTCAGGGCGTCGGTCGTGCCTGCGGCTTTAGGCCCAAAATTCGAGGTCCCCAGCGGCGCCGCACTTCCGGACAGGAACCGAAAGTGCTGCGACAACTCGCCCTCGTGCTGGCTGTTTCACTCGGTGCCGACACGTTGATTACCGGAAACCAGAGCAGCCCGGAGGCAATTGCCGCCATACACTACGGTTCCGAAGGAAAGATG
>JASHOO010000396.1 GCA_030041035.1 Bryobacteraceae bacterium
ATCAGCCTCTGCAGCCCGCCTGCGAGGTGTGCGCCGTGCAACCTCCGGGCCGCTGGAACCGCCATCGCGAACCGCCGGTGTCCGATCTGGCGGTGCTGGTGGATAGCGCCATTCGCGGATTCAGCCATGATCTCGGCGACCGTTTCGCCCTGTTCGGCCATAGCGTCGGCGCACTGGTGGCGTTTGAATTTGCACGCGGGCTGCGCGCCCGGGGGCTTCCCGAGCCCGAGCATCTGTTCGTCTCCGGCCGCCGCGCGCCGCACATCCGCGTTGCCGAACCGGCCATCGAGACCCTGAGCGATTATGCTCTGATCGCGCTGGTCTCCGAGCGCTACGGAGGGATACCCGAGCAGGTGCTGCGCGACCGCGACATGCTGGCGATGGTAATTCCGCTGTTGCGCGCCGACCTGAGGCTCGATCAAGGCTACGTGCACGAGCCGCAGCCGCCCTTGTCGTGTCCCATTACCATGTTCCACGGTAGCCACGACCTGACCACGTCCGCTTTCAACCTGGCGGCCTGGCGGGAACATACCACCGCCGGTTTCGAGATCCACACTTTGCCGGGCGGCCACTTCTTCATCGAGAAGGAACGCGACGCAGTGCTCAATACGATGAAAAGCAGTTGGCTCGAGCCTCGCGAGCAAGCGGGCCTCGGGTCAAATTAGCGCGCTCGCCATGGCCGGCGCGGGTGCGAGCAGCCCGTTTCGCGCCAGCAGTGGCGCCGTTGCTCGGGAGTCTGTCCGGCAACGCGCGCGGCGATCTTCAGAAGCTTGGCAGCAATTCCCACATGCGGCGCGGTAAGCTGGCCCACGCGCGCGATCACGCTCAAGATCTCGTTCAGATCGCGTTGGAAGGCAGAGAGCGACAGCACCAGTTCGAGAGCGCGTATTTCCGGCGCGGTTTTCTCGAGCGCGTCGCGCAAATCGCGCTCGTAGGCGGACGGAAAACTGAAGACGCTCCACAACCCGGCCACCGCCCGCCAGAGCGAACCTTGGGTGCGCAACAGCCACCCGAAGCGTCCGGTCAGGAATCCGGGTATCCTGACCTTGGTCACTGGAGGCCCGACGTCGTGCATGTTGAGAACCTCGACAGTCCAATCGATCAGCACTCCAGGTACGGTTAGATGGCCACGTCCTCGACCAGTTCGAACAAGGGCTCGGACCGTATTGCCGCAACGCGCGCGTGACGAGGTCAATCGCGAAGCGCCGCTTCAAGGCTCCACTATTCTGGCCATAATGCTCCGCCTGGATGACGGCCTGATGGATCAGGTTGTAAAGCGCTTGGCGCCCGCCTTCGGTCCAATGGAGCAACGCGGGAATCTTTCCCAGTTCGACCAGCGCCCGCCGGCCCGCTTCGAGCATGGCGGTGCCCTCGTTACTGTCCGCGAACTCATCGAGCACGCTCGCGATGTCCGCACCTCGGGCTCGTTACCGCGCGGCGCGCCGCCGTTTCCGTCGAGCCGTCGCAGAGCGCCGGATTGAGCGTGCACTCGTCCTCGAAGTGCTCCGCCGGCAGCACCGCGAGATCATCCTCACTGCCTTACGCCGCATGGCCGAGCAAGCGCCGTTCTATCTGTTCACGGCGTTCGTGTTCGCTTACGGTACCGAGGTGTTGCATCTAAAGCGCGACTTTGTCTTGATGGCGGTGCTCGCGGCCGCAATGATCTCGTTCGTCTCCATTCTATTATTTGGACATTTGTCCGGCCGCTATGGCCGCAAGCGAGTGTACATGCTCGGTGCCGCTCTTACTGGCGCCTACGGCTTCGCATATTTCACGCTCCTCGACAGTCGAGTACCTGCATTGGTGAGGCTCGCGATTGTATGCTCGCTGGTGCCGCATGACATAATGTACGGCAGATTGGGCTATGGCGATGGGCACACGCAAAAAGAGGGAACGACAGGAGGCGCTGTGGTACGGCAATGAGTTGGCATCAGCGCCGGGGCATCCCTTTTACAGTCGTCTGAACGGGGTTCTGGAAAAGGCGGACTTTGACCGTTTCTGCGAGAAGAGTTGCGCGGGTTTCTATCACGCCAAACTGGGCCGACCGTCGTTGGCGCCGGGCTTGTACTTTCGGGTCATGATGATCGGATTCTTCGAGGGCATAGACAGCGAGCGCGGCATCGCGTGGCGTCTGGCGGATTCGCTCACACTGCGGCGGTTCCTTTCGATCGGGCTGGACGAACCGACACCGGACCATGTAACGATTTCGCGGACGCGGCGGCTGATCGGAGCGGAAACGCATCAGCGAATCTTTGCCTGGGTGCTGGAGCGGCTGGCGCAGGGCGGACTGATCAAAGGATAAACCATCGGCGTGGACTCGACCACGCTGGAGGCTAACGCGGCGATGCGCTCGATCGTGCGGCGCGATACTGGCGAAAGCTACAGCGGACATCTGAAGCGTCTGGCCGAAGCCGAAGGCGTGGAAGCGACAGACACGGCGGCATTACGACGCATGGATCGCAAGCGCAGAAAGAAGACGTCCAATGAAGACTGGACGAGCCCGCATGATGCGGAAGCAGAGATTACGAAGTTGAAAGACGGGCGCACGGCGCTGGCGTACAAAGCGGAGAATGCGGTGGATATGGAAACCGGAGCCATCGTGACGGTGACTACGCACGGCGGCGCCGCAGCTGACAGCACGACCGTGGAAGCCACGGTGATCGAAGCCGGTGTCGCGGTAGCGGATTTGATTCCGGAAGTGACGCCGGAGGGCAGCTATGAGGTTCATACGGACGGGGTCGAGGAAGTGGTGGCGGACAAGGGATACCACAGCAACGATGTGGCGCGCGGCCTCGCCGAACTGGGAGTGAGGACTTACATCGCCGAACCCGAGCGCGGCGCGCGGAACTGGAAGGGCAAAGCGGCGGAGAAGGAAGCGGTGTATGCCAACCGGCGGCGCATCCGGGGAGGATACGGCCAGCGACTACAGCGCCAGCGTGGAGAGAAGATCGAGCGCAACTTCGCGCATCAGTTCGACAGCGGTGGCATGGACAGGCTATGGGTACGCGGCATCGAAAACGTCCACAAAAAACTGCTCATCCAGGCAGCGGCATGCAATCTAGCGCTGCTGATGCGATCTCTGTATGGAGTCGGTAAACCTCGGGCGGCCCATGACAACCTCGCCCAGGCAGTTTTTGCGATTCTGGCCTTCATAGAAGACATAGAAGGCTTCTCCCGCCCACGATTCGCGCATCCGGCCTCTGTGGGCACCACCATCCTCGATGCCGGAACACCTATTTACCTTTTTTGGTCAAAGCGAAAATCGACCATTCAGACACACGCTGTTAGCGGATGACCTCAGGGCGATTTGGCGGAAGAAGCCGACCGGCTCGGCAGGCCGATGCGACTCCCTCCACCGTGGCCGTCACGTAGGCGTCTTTCACGTGGCGGTCGCGCAACCGCCAGATCGTTACGTGCTGGATGGGGCGGCGAATCTTCAGCACGCTCTGAGAGAGCGCCCGTTCGCTTTGTTTTTGTCTATCAGCTGCAACGCGAGATAGCGTACTTGTGAAAATTTCCATTCGGATCGCTTGAGGGGAGCACAGACAGAATCGCTCAGATCAGCGAAGGCAGCGACCTGGTTAGCGAAAAGAGTTACGCGTCGTCCAATGCCATTTATGAGCAACACTATCGGGCAATATGGTAGATTCGCTTGAACCGAGGCTCCGAATTCCGTGATTCTGCTCCGCCTCTTGAGCTGGCCTTATGTCCGCAAACACCCGCTTCGCACCAGCCTCACGGTGGCCGCTATCGTGCTCGGCGTGGCCGTGTTTGTCGCCGCCCATGCAGCCAACCAGTCCGTGCTCTACGGTTTCCAGGAGTCGGTAAATCAGATTGCCGGAAAGGCCCAGCTTCAGGTCAGCTCCGGGGAGACCGGTTTCGACGAGGGCGTGCTCGAGAAAGTCCAGTCGCTCCCCGAAGTCGCCGCAGCCGCCCCGGTCATCGAAGTGGTGGTCAACACCGGCAGTCAAGGCCAGGGCAGCCTGCTCATTCTCGGAGTCGACATGACCGGCGACCGCAGCCTGCGCGATTACGACGTCCACGGTAGCGACGATGCCATCGACGATCCCCTCATTTTCCTGGCGCAGCCCGATTCCCTGATGATCACCCAGACCTTCGCGGCGCGCAACGGTCTTGCCATTGACAGCCGGCTGTCGATGTCGACAATGGAAGGCCCCAGACAATTCACCGTTCGCGGCATCATGAGCCCCAGCGGCCTCGCCAACGCATTCGGCGGAAATCTGGCCGTCATGGATATCTATGCCGCGCAAAAAGTTTTCGGGCGCGGCCGCAAATTCGATCGCATCGACCTCGCCGTCAAAGAAGGCGTGACTGTGGACCATTGCCGCGAGTCGCTCGAGCGATTGCTCGGCGATGGATTCCAGGTCGAGGCGCCCTCTTCTCGCAGTCAATACTTCGAGTCCATCTCTCGTGCCTTTGCTGTGTCCATCAACTTCTTCAGCGTCTTTGCCCTCTTCATCGGCATGTTCATTATCTATGACTCGTTCGCAACGGCGGTCGCGCAACGGCGGTCGGAAATCGGCATTCTGCGCGCTCTCGGCGCTACCCAGCGTCAGATCTCGGCATATTTCCTCGGAGAAGGCGCCCTCGCCGGCCTCATCGGTTCGGCGTTGGGGGTGGCCTTCGGCGCGGCGCTGGCACGCGCCATGCGCGGGTATATCACCGGCGTTCTCGGTGAAGCATTCGGTCTTTCTGTCGTGGCCGAAAAACTCAACACCGATCCCAAGCTGATGGCCACCGCGGTAGCCTTGGGAATCGCCACCAGTTTAGTAGCCGTTTGGATCCCAGCCCGCAGCGCCGCTGGCATCGATCCCGCGCTGGCTCTGCAAAAGGGCCGACATCAGGCAGTACCACGAGGCGAGGGCCGCGTTCGCCTCATCGCCGGCGTGGCCCTCGCCGTGCTATCCGGTGCGTGCCTATTGATCGGCGGAAAACCGGTTCTCTTCTATGCAGCTTATTTTCTGCTGGTAGTTGCCAGTCTCTTGCTCACCCCCGCATTAGTCGGCGCCCTCATGCGCGTGCTTCGGCCCGTGATGGCCCGGGCGCGTCCCATCGAGGGCCTTATGGCCGCCGACAGCCTCACGTTGGCGGCGCGCAGAACCTCGGCCACGGTGGTCGCCCTGATGTTCGCCATCGCGCTCGCCATCGGATTCGGCGGTGTCTCCCTGGCCAGCTATCAGTCGATTATCGGCTGGCTGCGTGCTTCGTTCAATCCCGATCTGTTCGTAAGCAGCTCCGAAACGCTGGCCTCCCGAAGTTTTTGGTTCCCCGCTTCAATGAATGCCGACCTGAAATCGATACCCGGCATTGCCGAAGCTCAGCCGATTCGCATCGTACGGGTCGTCTTCCGCCATACGCCAGTGCTCCTCGCGGCCACGGACATGGAGAGTCTGGGAACATGGGCCTCGGCGCCTCGCATCGCCGGGGATCCGGCCACCATGTTCCACCGTACAGCGCAAGGCAATGGCGTCATCGTGTCCGACAATCTCGCCCTTCAGCAAGGGCTGAAGCTGGGGGAAGTCGTGGACCTTCCTGCGCCCGCCGGCCCGTTGCACCTGCCCATCCTAGGCATCGTGACCGACTATTCCTCTCAGCAAGGCGCCATCTTTATGGACCGTTTCGTTTTCGAGCGAGGCTGGCACGATAGCGCCGTG
>JASHOO010000397.1 GCA_030041035.1 Bryobacteraceae bacterium
AGGAGGCGGGCAGCGAGTTCGCGATCGAGATCCGATTCCGCACAATCATCCGCAGCGTCTGGGCCGGAGTCACCGTCGTGCTGACAAAGAAAATGTTGTACATCGACATGAGAACGCCCAGCAGACAAAACGACGCCGCCACGCTGAGAATGGTCAGGGCGCTGCGGCGCCGGTTTCGTAACGCATTCTTCACGATCAGCGGCCAGTAACGGAGCATAGATCCTTCACTTCCATATTACGTTCTGCCGCGGAAGATTGTTCTGGCTCGCCTTATCTGGCCGTCAAAAGAGCCGGCATCATGGCGGACCTCGGTGGTTACGTCTTGTCCTTGCCTTTGCGCGCGGGCTTGCTGCGCTCCTTCTTCCGCCCCTTCAACGGGTCGGCCGGCTCGTAGCCGAGGCCTTCAGATAGAATCTCCACCAGCCTGGAAAGCACCTTGGCGCGCGCCCAATATTTGTCGTTTCCTTCCACCAGGCACCACGGCTCGAGCCGTGTGCTCGTCTTCACCAGCATCTCTTCAACCGCCTGCTCATACCGGCCCCATTTCTGGCGATTGCGCCAGTCCTCGTCGGTCAGTTTCCAGGCCTTGTAACCCATCGATTTGCGTTCTTCAAATCGCCGCAGTTGCTCCTCGCGTGAGATCTGGATCCAGAACTTCGCCAGAATGGTGCCGAATTCGCCCAGTTGCCGCTCGAAGGAATTGATTTCCTTGAACGCGCGCTGCCATTCCTCCGGCTTCGCGAAACCTTCCACGCGTTCCACCAGAACCCGGCCATACCAGGAACGGTCAAAAATCGCGATCTGTCCTCGTTCCGGCAGCCGGCGCCAGAAGCGGTATAGATAGTGCCGTGTCTTGTCTTCCCCTTGCGGCGCGCTGATGGGGTAGACGACATACCCACGGGGATCGAGCTTCTCTGTGATCCGCTTAATGGCTCCGCCCTTGCCCGCCGCATCCCATCCTTCAAAAACCATCACTACCGGCCGCTTCTGCAAGTACACCTGATAGCCCAGCTCGCGAAGCTGAATCTGCCGCCGCGTCAGCTCGCGCACATAGGCATCGCGATCGAGCGCGCGCGTCAAGTCTACCGTCTCCAGCATCAGCGGCCTCCTTTGCTCAGCGATTCCATGGCCGCCCGCAGATCCGCATCCTTCAGCGTCGCCGTTGGGAGTTCCGATCGCGGCGGCGCACCGGCGCCCAGCCGCTTTTCGATTGCCCCGATGATGGTGTCGAACACCCTGCGTCGCGCGTACCATTTGGAGGTCGCCTCGACAATCGTCCACGGTGCAAATTCCGATTCCGTCAGCTCCAGCATGTCTTCGATCGCGACCAGGTACTCGTCATACTTCTTGTGTCGCGCCCAGTCGGCCTTGGTCACCCGCCAGGCTTCGAGCGGATCCTCTTCGATAGCCTGAAAACGCTTCTTCTGCTCCTTCTTGCTGATATGCAGGAAGAATTTCAGGATCACCGCGCCATCATCGGCAAGCATGCGTTCGAACTCCACGATGTCGCGGTATGCCTGGCTCCAGGCGTCTTTCAGAATCGTGCACTCCACACGCTCCTCCAGCACGCGGCCGTACCAACTGTGATCGAAGATCACCATCTCCCCGCGGTTGGGAACGCGCAGCCAGAAGCGCCACAGCCACGGACGCTGCTGCTCGTAGGTGCGCGGCGCCGTGATGGGGTACAGCTTGAAGCCGCGCGGGTCCAGCCGCTGCGTCAGCGTGGCGATCGTGGTTCCCTTGCCGGACGCGTCCCAGCCTTCAAACACAATGACCGTCGGCACGCCCTGGTCCCAGCAGGCTTTTTCCAGATCGTACAGCCGCCCCTGCAACGCCGGCAGGAGCCGCTTGAATTCTTCCCGAGAAACCTTCTTCTTCAGGTTGATGTTTTCCAACATGACTCGCGGTCCGATTCTACTGTTTCGGCGCCCCGCGCGGCTACTAGGCCGGAATAGCGCACCTCTGACGTCCTCCCACAAGTTGGCGTGTGAAGGCGTTCCATTGCGGCAATTTGTGACCGAAGCACTGACCGAAAAAATACGGAACGAATCTCGCGCGGCAGACAAGCCGTGGATGGCGTCGGTGGGCGCGCTCCCGCATCCGCCGAAGGACGCCTCGCCTGGTAATGCAGGTACTTCGCGGCCCGCTTGCGCTTCTACAACGCCAGCTCTCCGTGGTACGTCATGTCCTTCAAATTGAACTTGGTCTTCACCAGCAGATTTCCCAGCTTCGTGGAGAACGTCACTTCCTTGTCTTCCGGCTTGAGCGCCAGCATTTCCTTGGAAAAGCCGAACAACAGCGTGGCACCGTTGCTGCTGGGCGTCTGCTGCACCAGCCCCGGCTGCGCGCCATCTCTGCCCTTGGGCTGTAAAAAGGTCAGCGCTTTCAACTGGTCGAGCATATCCTGCTTCGATTGCGATGAGGATGAGTTCGTGTCGCTATCGTCGTCCGACCTGCGCCGCCCCGCACTCCACGGAAATCCGCTGACGCTGATCACGTAGTGATTGGCGAACGCGTCCGGCAGCGGCGCCTTCATGGCGTCCAGGATTGGTTTGGCGCTCTCCCAACGCACCGTCCCCTCGGCCGACGGCGTCTGCTGGCGCCGTCCGCCTCTGCGCCCGCCGCCCATGCCACCGTATCCGCCACCCGGATACCCGCCCCCGCCAGGATACCCGCCCCCGCCCGGGTAGCCTCCACCACCGGGGTACCCACCCCCGCCAGGGTAACCACCACCGCCGCCACCGCCACCACCACCACCGGGATACCCACCCCCACCCCCGCCGTTGTCCTGGTAGCTGTCGCGCGAGTATTGTGCGCTGGTTTCCTTGGCCCAGGGCGACTTGGTGATGAGCTTATCGACTTCCTCGCTGGTCCACTCCTTTGGGTCCTTCTTGTTCCAGAATTCGGAATCAGAGCCGTACAAACGGCTCCAGGACGCCAATCCAGCCCCACCCGCCAGCATCAGCATGCCGCGCCGAGTGAGCGCGGGCACACACTCTTCCCTGTGCATTGGTTGTCTCCTTATCCCTAAGAGACGTCACGGCAGCCCCCGAAGGTTGCAGGGGATTGTTGGATTCGCTCCGTCGCGCAAAGGCCCTTAGAACAACAAAGGGGTGAATTCCGAAAGGTTGCGCCGCCAAACCAGCCACCAGTGCGCCCCAGGCGTCTCCACTTCCGTGGGATGAAGGCCTTTCGATTTGAGCCATTCGCGCAGCTTGCGGTTGGGCTCGAGCAGGTGGTCGTCGGTGCCGCAGGCGATCCACAGCAACTTCAGCCTTTCGTTGTCGCTCGAGCTAAGCTGCGGAAACGTCGCGTTGAAGTCTTCGCCCACGCCGCCTGAACTGAACGCGCCCACCCACGCGAAACGGTCGATGGCGTTGAGGCCCGTGTACAACGATTCCGCGCCGCCCATGGACAGCCCGGCAATGGCTCGCGCCGTGCGGTCTTTCGAAACGCGATACGTCTTCTCCACTTGTGGAATGACCTCGGTGAACAGCGCATCCCTGAATCTGTCGATATTCCGCTGGTGCAGGCTCGGGTCCCGGGAAGCCGCGGTCCGCTGCCGCGAAACGATTTCCGGCGCGCCATAACCGAGCGGCATCACAATCAGCATGGGCTTCGCCTTTCCCCGCGCGATCAGATTGTCGAGAATCACGTTGGCCCGGCCTACCACTGTCCAGGCGCTCGCGTCATCGCTGAATCCGTGCAGCAGGTAGAGCACGGGGTAGAGCTTGGTGCCGGCCGGATCATAGTCGGGCGGTGTGTAAACATAGAAATCGCGGTCGTCGCCTACTACCGCCGACCGGTAAAAGTGGTGATGGATCACGCCGTGGGGAACATCGTTCACTTCCCAGGTGAGCGATGCGGGCCCGGGCACGTGCGCCTCGCTGTCGTTGGACAGCAGATTGGGAATTCGCACCGCGTTCGACGGGTCCACCATGGTCACTCCGTCCATCACAAACGCGTATTCGTAATAATCCGGCGGGAGCGGATCCGTGGTCACACTCCAGACGCCCTGCTCGTCCCTCTGCATGGGTCCGGCTTTGGCCCCGGTGAGATTCAATTTGACGTCCTTGGCGTTGGGCGCACGCAACCGGAACGTCACACTGCCGTCGGCATGAACCTCCGGCGATTGAATCGGCTGGGGCTGCTGCTGCGCCGCAGCGGGCAGGCCCGCCGCCAGCAGGCAAAGTAATACAGTGCGCTTCATAGCAGGCGAGTATACACCGGATGGCGAAACCGCGGAGCCCGGCTCACGTTGGACAGCAGGCCTTATAATCACACTAGGGTGAAGGATAAGAGCATTATTTGGATTTCGGCGGGCGGAATCGCACTCTGGATCTTTGTCACCTATGCGCCTGTGCGCGATCCCATTGTGCGGTCGGTCAAGCACATCCTCGACTACATCGCCGCTCAGTTCTAGCTGTCCTGTCCCACCGCGAGAACGAAGTAACGCGCACGTCCTGCGCCTACGTTGCGCCATCCGTGTTCGTCATTGGAAGCTACGAATCCCACGCCTCCCGGCCCCAGCGTCGCCGACTTGCCCGCGATCGTCACCTCCATGGTCCCCTCGCGCACCAGAATCATCTCCTCGTGAGTGTGATGATGCGCCGGATGCGGCATCTGCCCCGGCGCCAGCTCCGTTTCGTGCAGCTCGATGCGAACTCCCGCATGGCCCATCCCTTCGAAAACCGGCCACTCGCGGTTCGGTCCTTCGCCGTGCACCGGCAGAGCCTCGAACGGATACATCTGTGACGCCAGTTGCCCGCTCTGCCCCGCCGCCCGCGCTACCGCCACGAGCGGAAGCAGCCTGCTCAAATCTCTGCGTGTAAACTCCATTCAAACCTCCTTCAACCTCTTTGCCTATAATAGTCGCCTATGCGCTCCGCGCTGCTCTGGTTTCTGCTTGCCTGCTCGGCGCAGGCCTCTCCGCGATTCGACGTCACCTTCAGCCAAAGCGCCCGTTCGTCGCCGGTGGATGGCCGTATCATCCTCATCGTCTCGAAGGACCTGGAGGGTGAGCCGCGCTTCCAGGTGGATCTCGGCACCACTACGCAGCAGATCTTCGGCCTGGACGTAGATGGCCTTCGCCCCGCTGAGCCCGCCCAAATCGACAGTTCCGCCGCCGGCTATCCGCTCCGCTCCCTGCGCGATCTCGTGCCCGGTACCTATAACGTGCAGGCTGTGCTCAACATCTACGAAACCTTCCATCGCGGCGATGGCCACGTGGTGAAACTGCACATGGATCATGGCGAAGGCCAGGAATGGAACCGTTCGCCCGGCAACCTCATGAGTAAGCCGCAGAAGGTCGAAATCGGTTCCGACACCGTCGTCCCCATCGAAATGACCGAAGTGATTCCGCCTATCGACCCGCCCAAAGACACCCGGTACCTCCGCCACGTGCAGATCGAGAGCCCGCTGCTGACCCGGTTCTGGGGCCGGCCCATGCACATCGCTGCCGTCGTGCTCGTGCCCGAGGGCTTCGACGAACAGCCCAACCACCGATATCCGATCTTGTTCAATCAGGGCCACTTCTCTGAAGCCTTCTCCGGTTTCCGCGAGACGCCGCCTTCCGCGGACATGAAGGGCGCCGCGCGCCGGCGCGCCACTTCCGCCTACCGCTTCTTCCAGGAATGGACCTCCGGCCGCCTGCCCAAAATGCTCATCGTGCGGACCGAGCATCCTACGCCCTATTACGACGATTCCTACGGCGTCAACACCGCCAACATGGGCCCGTACGGCGACGCCTTGACGCAAGAGCTCTATCCATACATCGAAAAGCAATTCCGCGCCATCGGCGAACCGTGGGCACGGATCGTCTATGGCGGCTCCACGGGAGGCTGGATGACGCTCGCGCAGCAGATCTTCTATCCCGATTATTTCGGCGGAGCCTGGGGATTCTGTCCCGATCCCGTCGACTTCCACGCCTTCCAACTCATCAACCTGTACACCGAAAAGAACGCCTACTTTGATCTTGGACCTTTCCTGAAGATGCCCAAACCGCTGGCACGCCTGCCCAACGATCACATTTTCAACACCATGCAGGAATACAGCCGCGAGGAATCCGTGCTCGGCAGCCACGGCCGCTCGGGCGGCCAAATGGATGCCTTCCACGCCACGTTCGGACCGGTGGGCGCCGACGGCTACACCGCCAAACTCTGGGACCCGGAAACCGGCGAGCTTCATCCCGAAGTCGCCGCATACTGGGAGCAGCATTACGATCTGAACGCGACGCTCCAGCGGAACTGGCGTACTCTCGGCCCGAAGCTCGTGGGCAAACTTCACATCACCGTCGGTACCAAGGACACCTTCTATCTCGACGGCGCTGTTCATCTCATGGACGACTTTCTCGAGGGCACCAAGCTGCCGGAGCAAGGCCCCTACTACGGCGGAAGTGTGGAATACGGGAACAACGAGCCGCATTGCTACGTCGGCAAAATCCCGCCCGGCCAGACACTGGACATGTATTATCTGCCGGTCTTCGCCGATTACATCCGCAAAATGGCGCCTAAAGGGGCGGATGTCGCTAGCTGGATGCCGTGAAAAGGGAAAGGAAACAGGTGTGACTGGCTTTCGTCTCCTGATTCTCGCTGGCATCGTCGCGGTGCCGGTGATGCCGCAGTCGCGAACCTTTACCGCCAGCGATCTCTACAGATTGCGTTCTGCCGCGGGCGCCATGCTTTCGCCCGATGGAGCCCGCCTGGCTTACACCGTCGACCGCAACGACGGCGCCGGGCGGCCCTATTCGCAATTGTTCGTCATGACCTTGGCGGACGGCGGCTCTGTCTCATTTTCCAAAGGAAATGAGGCGTCCGGCCCCGGCGAGTGGTCGCCCGACGGCCAATGGATCGCCTACAACGGCAAGCTCGGGGACTCGTTCGGCTTGATCGTGGCCCATCCGGATGGTTCGGGCGCGAAGCTGTTATCGTCGCTTCAATGGACCAACAGCCCGTTGCCTGGTACCGGGAAACGCTTCGCCTGGTCGCCCGATTCCAAGCGCCTGGCTTTCGTTTATGCCGTGCCCGGACCGGAAACGGCAGAAGCGACCGGGGATCCCATCGTCATCACCCGCTATCTGTACAAGCCCGACTACAATGAAGGGCTCTCGCACTTCAACGACAACCGCCGGCTGCACATTTTCGTGGCCGACATCGCTACCGGCGCAATCCGCCAGCTCACCGACGGCACTCACTATGAGCACTCCATCGATTGGTCGCCCGACGGCCGCGAGATCGCCTTTGTGTCCAACCGCGAGCCTAATGAAGATCAGTTCTTCAACTACGACCTGTTCGCCCTCGATGCCGCTTCGGGCGCCATCCGCCGGCTCACGGCAACCGAGAATGCCGAGTACCAGCCGCGCTGGTCGCCCGACGGCAAGACCATTGCCTATCTGGGCACTCGGCGCGGACTGACCGATCTCGAAACCACCATGGAGGACACGCATGTCTGGCTGATCGACGCCGATGGACGCAACCGGCGCGAGTTGGGCATGGACATCGATAACCGCCAGCTTGACGCTACTTGGTCTTCCGACGGCCAATGGGTTTACTGCATCGTGGAAAAACGGGGCAATTTCCTGCTCGCTCGCATACCGGCAGCCGGCGGGCGCGCCGAGTCGATCGTGGCGGATCGCGGCAGCGTAAGCAGTTATTCAGTCGGCAGGGATGACAATATTGCGTACACGTTCGCATCGCCCGGCGATCTCGCCCAGGTCTTCTACGGGAAGCCCGGTCAGCCGTCCAGGAAACTGACGGATCTGAACGCCGGCGTGATGGCCGGTAAGCAAATCGCGGCCGTCGCCCCGTTCACCTTCGTCAGCAACGACAACAAGTACGAAGTGGAAGCATTTCTGACAAAGCCCTTGAACATGACCGCCGATTCGAAACACCCGCTGATCGTCGTGATTCATGGCGGCCCGCACGGCCAGCAGGGGCCGGCATTCAACTTCCACAATCAGGTCTACGCCGGCCTGGGCTGGGCCACCCTGATGGTGAACTATCGAGGCTCGACCGGCTACGGGCAGAAGTTTGCCGACGCCGTTTTTGGCGATCAGAACGGCAATGAAGCGCAGGATGTGCTCTACGGGCTCAGTGCCGCTCTGCGCCGCAATTTGTGGATCGACCGCGACCGCTTGGGAGTCGAGGGCGTTAGCTACGGCGGCCAGTTGAGCGCCTGGCTGGTCACGCAGACCAACATTTTCAAGGCCGCCATTCCCATTGCCGGCATCACCAATCTGGTCAGCTACAACTACATGACCTATTACAACCAATATGAGCAGATGGAGTTCGGCATCTTCCCGCACCAGGACAACCTGATGGACACTCTCTGGCAGCGCTCCGCACTCAAATACGTGGCTCAGGTGCACACGCCGGTCATGCTGATGCATGGCGAGAACGACGCCGACGTCCCCATCGCCGAAGCCGAGCAGTTCTATATCGCGCTCAAAGACGTCGGCGTGGAAACCGTCTTCGTGCGTTACCCGCGCGAGGGCCATGGGCTCCGCGAGCCGAAACACGTGGCCGACAGCATCGAACGGTCCATCCAGTGGTACCAAAAGCATTTCCCCCAGGCCCACTGAGAGATCCGCAAGAGCTACGTCAGGGCAGCAACCTCAGCTTCGCCCCCAGCCGTACCAGCAGATGGCTGCGCAATGCATACAGCCGCGCTCGAAGTTCATCCGCTTCGGCCGAATTGCGCTGCGCCCAGGCCGTCCGCTCGTCGATAGTGCGCTCGGCGGCGTGCAAATGCTCCACGCATTCGGCCAGCTCGCGGCATTTGTCTTCGAGCTCCGCCGCTAACTCGGGCGCGAGGCTAACCTCCGGGTGCAGAGCCTTCAACTCCACCATCACGAATGCCAGATCGCGCTCATCCGCAGAGCGGGCCGCGGACGCAGCTTCCGGCGTAAAGTCGATCGTCACGCAGAACGTCTCCTCAACCGGCTGCGGGAGGTCGAGCTTGATTTCGAACATACCGGCTTTGACCAGGCTTTCCGCCGAAACCCCTTCGCCCATCGAGACGCGCAGCCGGCCCGCGGGAGCGGACTCGGGCCGATATCCCCGCAGAACCATCCTCACCACCGGCACTCGAGCGCGAATCTCGAACTCCGCATGCGACGCCACCCAGCCGTCGCCGTGCAGCCCCGTCGCCCCCCTTTCTTGCTGAATGTAGCCGGTCAGCGGGGCTTGGGCGTGGCTTCTCAAATCCTGAATCAGGGCAGACTTTTCCGCGATCTCCTGATTCTTGGCGAGCTCCATGCGCTGATACACCCGGATCCATCCATCGCGCACTTTCAGCAGCCATTGCAGATTCTCCACGTCCTCGCCGGTCAATCGGTGGCCCGCCGCAATGTGCGCCGCGAGCGGCCGCTGCACGTAGAAAGTGCCGTGCATGGGTGCGATTTCCTCCGCAGGCCGGTCTTTGGTGTAGAGGTAGATGGAAATCGACTTCCGCGTGAGGTCCCGCTTCTCCGGTGGGAGGTTGATCCTCGGAAAGCCGTGCCAGGAGCGCTCGTTGGTTTCGAACATCACGCAGCGGTTGAAAAGCGGATCGTAGCTCGAGATGGTATTCGTGGCGGGCTCGCGCGGGTTGGAGTGTATCTCGATCGCGCCGCCCCACTCGCTGCGCCATTCCTTGTTCAGGTAGACAATCAGATTCAGCCGGCGGTGCAGTTGCTGCGCCTCATCGTAGTTGAAATCCACGTGCGGATCCAGCTCCTGGCCGTGCCGGTTGTCGTGCGTGCCGCCGCCATACATCTTCGGATCGAGGATGAGATCGGAAATGCCCGAAATCCGGCTCACCAGGTCGAGAAACGGTTTGGACGCGATCGCTTCATAAAGCTGCTGATAAGCAGGGCTGATCCTTCGAATGTTCGGATTCACCGCTTTTCCGGCGGCGTACCCGAATTCGTTCGTTGCGAGCTGTGGGTCAAACCTGGGAAAGTCCGCGAGCAGCCGCTCCGCGAATTCGGGTTCAAAGAAGCCTTCGATCATCACATGCTTGAAAGGCTCGGCGTGCAGGAACGTCTCTCGGTAAATCTCAGCATTGCGATTGACGTCGTCGGAGACCTCGGGCACCGCAGCGATACCGGCCGAAGCCATCGCGCTACCTCACCGCTTGGAGGATCGCCCGGTTATACGCGTAGCCTGACGGACGCAGAATGCCCGCGTTTCGGCCGGCCTCCCGCACGCTCGCGAACCCCAGCTTCTTCAGCAATTGGATCAGGCAGCTCCGGTTGGGCAGCCACCAGGAAACTTCATCCGAGCCGGGGCTGTCGCCGCCCACGTAGAGCATCGCCGGTTCGTCGCCGGGCTCCCCGGGCACTATCTGCGAAAGCACCAACGTGCCGCGGCATAGCGGCGCGACGGCTGCCAGCGCACGCAGCGGGTAGAGCGTGTGCACCAGAATGTCACCCAGAAACACCAGGTCGAACGTGCGTCCCAGCTTGGCCTCCGTCAAGTCGTAAACCGTCGAAAGATAGCGCTCCACCGGAACATTCAGCCGCTTGCGGCAAAATTCGAACGGACCTTCGAGTAAGTAGAAGTAAAGCTGTTCGGCTGTGTACTTCCGCACGTAGCTGCGAACCTGGCCCAGCGATTTCGGCACGATCATCTCGCCGATCTTCTCGATCGTCTGCTCGATATTCTGCCCCGGAAACCGGTCGAGCGCGTCCAGCGAAGGAAGATCCACGGCGGTCACATGCGCACCGCGCCGCGCAAATTCGAACGCAAAGAAGCCGGTGGCGGTGCCCACATCGAGCACACTCATGCCCCGCATATCTTCGGGAAAGCCGAAGTTCGCAAGCGCCGCACGCAGATCATACAACCCCGGAGTGATCAGGTCGCCCGGCATCTCGATCGTGTGATACCAGTAATAGTTCTCGATATCGGAGTACCCCAACTCTCGCGCGCGCCGGTTGAATTCTTCTACCGACTGAAGAAACCGCTCTGCTACCGGATTGGCCGCCTGCGCTTCACTCATGTCACTTATACGCCGCACACACCACGCGCTTGCCGCGCTGGTGCTGCTCGTAAGCGCCCGCCGGGGGCTGAATGATTTCCGTTCGCCGGAATCCCGCCTGCCTCAGCATGAAATGCAGAGCATTGCGCGATGGGCACGTAGCCATGGGCGAAGCACCCGTCTCGCGGATATCGTTGTTGAATTCCCCGGTTTCGTCGATGAGCGCCAGCACGCCGCGATAGGGCCGCGTCCACTCGCGCCCGCCCCATTCCGCGTAGCCTTCCACCTCATCCACCACCTGCGTTTCAATGATGCAAAGCTCACCGGTCACGCGGGCGACATTGCGCAAACACCGCATGGGATTCTCCAGGTGGTACAGCAGGCCCAGGAAAAGACAAAGCTCGTATGCGCCGGTTTGATCAACCAGCAGGTCCTCGCAGTCCTTTTGCTCATACATCAGATTGCGCACGCCCAGGATCTCCGCCACCAGCCGCGCTTTCTCCAGGTTGGACTCGCGCACATCCACGCCGCGAACTTCGCGCATCCCCTTGCGAGCCATCGCCACCGCATAGTAGCCTTCGTGACATCCGACATCGATGCAGCGGATCCGGCGCATCCGGTCGCCGAAGTGCTCCTCCACCAGGCCATTGACCATCTTGAGCCGCGTCTCGTGAATGGGTACAACTTCCGGTGGCAGCACCGATGTCGTATGGCCGTATTCGCCCAGATCGAATTCGTAGAACCATGGGCCGAGCGCCTCGATGCGCTCACGCACGCTGGGAGCACTCGCCGCCATCAAGCCACCCTCTCCAGCCAGGCACCGGGCCAGTAAGTCGTCTTGGACGAAAGTGGAGCCGGCGGCTCGCGGCGGAACTCCGGGTGCCGTAAGGCAAATTCGTCCGCCGCGGCAAGCGGATTGTCCGACACCCATTGGGGCTCTCCACCCGGTACGTCCGCCAGGTCGCGCATCACGCCATCCGCCGCGATGATGTACGATCCCGGCGTCACCAGGCGCGAATAGCATTCCAGCTCCCGCCTCACATGATCCTTGGTGTGACAGGAATCCAGAAACACGAATACTGACTCACCCGGCTGAATCATGCCCGCTACCGCTTCTACCGCCTCGTGCGACGTCGAGTCTGCTTCCACCAGACGGATGCGACCCGCCAGCGGATGTCCGCCAATCGCTTTCCGCACGCTCTCTTCGATCCGAATATCGACTCCAATGACTCGTCCATTTCCCATCGCCTGACAGAGTGTTGCGTAAAACAGGAGTGAGCCCCCGCGAAATACGCCTGTCTCAATGATCACGTCCGGCCGCACGCGGCAAATCACTTCCTGCAAGCGAATGAGATCATCCGGAAGCTGGAGCACGGGATGCCCGCACCAGGTAAACGTCTGATAGTAGCCGAGGCTCCAGCCCAGCCGCACCCATTCGAGCGAGACCGTGTCGAACGCCTCCCGGGAGTAGAGATCGCACGTGCGTTGCGCCTCGCCATCTATCGTGGTCAGGCTTCGCGCCGCCGTATCGATGATGATTTTCACTTTGTCATTGTAGCGCCCAGTGACCCAATGACGCCGCTTGGTTGCCGGTCTGTGCCGGATCAGACTCTTTCCGCATGCAAGGTGAGAAGCAGTATACTAACCTACGGCCTCAGAGACTGACTCCAGGGTAGCAACCGCCGATATTCGCAACACTGTGGCGATGCCCTGAGTAAACAGTGATAGAATCGAGGCGCGTTCTGTAAGCACTACGAATCTGAAACTAATATTCGCCGGGGAGACATTACGGTATGGCAATACGCGCAAGTGCACAGGCTGATCTTCTCGCTATGGCCTTAGTTGGATACGAGAGAGAAAAAGCCAAGATAGAAGCAGCCATCGCAGATATCCGCAACCAGTTGGGATTGCGGGGTCGCGGTCGTCCTAAGTCTGCGGCCGCTACAACCAGTCAGGCCGCGCCGGGAAAGCGAACTTTGAGCCCTGCCGCGCGCAGACGCATCGCCGCCGCGCAGCGAAAGAGGTGGGCTGTCATCAAAGGGAAATCTGCGCCCGCCAAGCCCAAGCGCAAGCTCAGTGCTGCGGGCCGCCGCGCCATCATCGAAGCCACCAAGAAACGCTGGGCGGCTTTCCATAAGTCCAAGGCTAAGAAAGCTGAGTCCAAGGCCTCCAAGAAGACGGCCCCGGCGGCGGCGGCAGCCGCCAGTTAGCCGGCGATCTCCGTCAATAGAGCACGAAGCTCCAGAGCGTATCGCCGGTGGCCGCGATCAGGTATTGGTGGCCATCCAGCATGTAGGTTTGCGGCGGGTTTGTTACACGCCCGATGTGCGTATGCCAGAGGGGCTTTCCCGTGGCGACATCATGTGCCACCAGATTGCCGCCGCCATCACCGGCAAACAGCAGCTTGCCGGCTGTCGTCAGCAATCCGCCGCCACCGCCCTGCCCGTAATAGGGCCGCCTCCAAACCACTTCGCCGGTCCGGTAATCGATCGCGCTCAGAAAGCTTCCGCCGGAACCAACCATCACTTCTTCCTTCCCGCCCAGGCCCATGGATCCTCGAGGGTCCAGGTCAGTGAGATAGAACAGTGAGTACTCGTTCTGTTCGGCCACATAGAACAGGTGAGTGTCGAGAGAGTAAGACGGCGGCTCCCAGTTAGTAACTCCGTCGGAGGTCGGTGACACCAGTGAGCCGCCTACCGTCGCATCCTTCTCGGGATCGGGACGCGGC
>JASHOO010000398.1 GCA_030041035.1 Bryobacteraceae bacterium
ACCCCGCGGTCATCGACGTCATCGAGAGCGAAGACTGGGATGTCGACTACTATCAAACCTGCCTCTACCGCGTCTCGCGCACCCCGGAAGAAGCGCGCGCCGAGTTTGGCGAGTCGCCGGTCGGCGAAACCTACATGGAAAAGGACCCCGAGCGCATGTGCCGCATGATCCGCGCCACGCGCAAACCCTGCCTGGCCTTCAAGGTGTTCGGCGCCGGGCGCACGATTGACTCCGCCGAGGAGAGAGAGCGCGCCGTCCGCTTCGCCCTATCGAACATCAAGCCCACCGATGCGATCATCGTTGGCTTCTATCCCCGTTACTCCGACCAGGTGAAGGAGAACACCGATCTCGTCCGCCGCATCCTGAGCGCCTGAGCCCGGCTAATTCGCCGGCTTCAGTCCTTCTTCCGCGCCGAGGCCGTGCTCGAGCCAGCCGGGATGCCAGCGGAACACGTTCCCCGTCAGGCTGCCGATGAAGATCTCACCCGCCGGCGTCACGTGCAACCAGTGGCCCGGGCTCTCCATCGCGCCGAGGATCCGGCCGCTCGCAAGGTCGATGTGCATGATGCGCCCCGCCAGCGTGTCGTAGGTCAGGTTCTCGATGTTGTTGCGGTGCGTGATGATCCACATCTGATCATCGGGCGTGATGAAGATGTTCTGCGTCGCGCCGAGGTGCGTCCACGCGCGCAGGAACTTGCCGTTCGCATCGAAGATCTGGATGCGGTTGTTCTCGCGGTCACTCACGTAGACCGTGCCGTGCGAATCCACCGCGATCGAGTGCGGCGTGTTGAACTCGCCCGGCGCCGTACCGTGCTTGCCCCAATCGAGCAGGTACTTGCCGTCATGGGAGAACTTGACCACGCGCGCATTCCCGTAGCCATCGGAAACGTAGAACTCCCCGGTGGGCGCGAAAGCAATGTCGGTCGGCCGGTTGAAGGTCTCGGCATCCGTGCCCGGCTTGCCCTTCACGCCCCAGGTGCGCAGCAACTGGCCTTCGTTGGTGAATTCCATGACCTGGTGGTTGACCGTGTCCGTCACCCACACGTGATCCTGCTTGTCGATGCGCAAACCATGCGGGCTGCCGAACATGCCTCTGCCCCACGAGCGCAGATACTTCCCCTTGGCGTCGAACACGACGATCGGGTCGGCTTTCAACCCGCGGTGAAACACGTAGACGCGGCCGGCCGAGTCGGTCGCCACCGCCGAAACACGCCCGAACTTCCAGCCATCCGGCATGGTGTCGGGCTCTTCGCCGAACCGGATCTGCACGCGGTACTTCAGCAGCCCGCCTTCGTGCGGATACCACCCCTGCTGCGCCGCGCTCGTCATCACAGCCATAAGCGTCAGTGCCGGAACTTTCATGATACGCTCCGGTAGGCCGCGTCCACCTGCTTCTTCAGAAACGCGAAGTCGCTCGCAAGGTCGGCTACTTCCACAGGATCATACTCGGCGTGCATGGAGATCGGTCCTTGAAATTTCGCCGCCGCGAGGATCGCGAAGAACTCGTGCCAGCGCACCATGCCCTGACCCAGCGGGCACATCCGCATGTCCCATTTGCCGCTGCGCTTCTCCCAGTAGAAGTCCTTGATCGCGACCATCTGCAGGCGCGGAAGCGCCATGCGCAGATCGATCTTCCACCCGCCTTCGCCGCCCTCGGCCGTTGCGTGGCACGGATCGAAGTAGTAACCGATCGATTTCTCATCCATGTCCGCGATGATGGCGCGGATGTCCCACACCGCGGCTCCCACATAGTTGCCGGAGTGATTGTGGTACCCGGCGGTGACACTGTTCTCCGCCGCTAGCGTTACCAGATCCGCCACGTCGTGCTGCACCTCACTCAGGCGAGCGTCGACCGATTCCTTATCGCGATACTGCCAGTATCCGAGCTTGAACCGCGTGATGCCGAGCTTCGCGGCCGTCTCGATGGTCGGCTCCGCTGCTGGATCCGCCGCCGAAACCAGGCCGGTCGTGATCATGGGAACGGCCAGCCCCGCGCTGCGCAGCGTATCGAATGCGCGCGGCAGATCGTCTGCCACGCGATCGGGCAGCACGTGTCCTTCCGGCCGCACCGTCAGGTCCACGCCGTCGAACCCGATCTGTTTGACGGTGTGCGCCAGCTCGCTGTAATTCAGGCGAGGCAGGTGCTTGGAAAACAGGCACAGCGGCGGGCGATTCGCCGCCGCCTTGGTCTGACCTCCCGCCTGGCCGCTCATCAGTGCAAGGGTTCCCGCCAGCGCCGCACTGCGCCCGAATTCCCGCCGTGTGATCGAGTCCATCGGTTCCGCTCCCCCTGATATTCTATGCAGACGGAAGGGCCTTCATGGCAACCCCCATCCAGGTTCACGGCCACCGTGGCGCGCGCGCTGTGCTGCCGGAGAATACGATGCCGGCTTTCGAGTACGCCATCGAGCAGGGTGTCGACGCCATCGAGATGGACATCGCGGTCACGCGGGACGACGTGCTGGTTGTCTCCCACGATCCGGTGCTCAACCCCGCCATCTGCCGCAGCCCCGGCGGCAGCCGCGTGATCCGCGAACTCAGCTTCGAGGAGCTGCGCCTGTGGGACTGCGGCTCGCTCGTGAATCCGCGGTTTCCTAAGCAGAGGCCCGTTCCCGGCGCCCGCATTCCCGCGCTCGGTGAAGTGCTCTCGCTCGCCGGCCGCGGCCGGTTCCTGTTCAACATCGAAGCCAAGCTGTTCCCGGACCGCCCCGAGTTGACGCCGGCGCCCGAGCATTTCGCGGAGCTGCTGCTGAATGCGATTGACCGCCACCATGTTCGGCCGCGCGTCATCGTGCAGTCATTCGACTTCCGCATCCTGCTTGCCATGAAACGGCTCGCGCCCGATATCCGCCAGGCCGCGCTGATCGAAGACGGGAGCCGCGGTGATTTCGTCGTTGCCGCCGGAAGCGCAGGCGCAGGGATCATCGCGCCGCACTGGGCGCTGGTCACGCCGGCGCACGTAGCGGCCGCACATCAAGCCGGACTGCCGGTGATCCCGTGGACCGCCAACACGCCGGAGGAGTGGAGCGCGCTGATCGCGGCCGGCGTGGACGGCATCATCAGCGATGACCCGGCGTCGTTGATGGCGTACTTGAAGAGTGCCGGGGTGCGTTAAAGGAACCTAGTTTTCTCCTTGCGAATCAACGAGTTATAGGCGAAAAAAATTCCCTAGAAATCTCCCGGCGTAGGCCGAAAAGGTGGATAAGGAGGCGATGTATGGTTAACCTGAGTACGCCGCTCCAGGGTCTCACCAGCGCCCAGGAAGCGTTTGATCAGGCCGCTTCTAAGGTGGCTCAGCAGTTCGAGCCCAACCAGGTGCAGCAGGATGAAGTCTCACTCAGCGATGCCATGGTGCAGATGATCCAGGCGAGCAACGACTATCAGGCCAACCTCAAAAGCCTGGAAGCCGGCAACCAGATGCAGACGTCGTTGCTGAACATCCTGGCGTGAGTTGAGCGCTACGGCGTCTTCTCGGAGTGAGCCGCTGCTTTCAGATGCTTGTAGAATCCGAGATCTTCGCCGGTCAGCATCTTGGTGGCGAAGATGATCTGGCCGGTGTGCTCGCCGAAATGCACCACCACGTGGAGAATCCCTTCGAGCACGGTCACACTGTACTTCTGAACGGTGATGTTCTGGGCCAGCCGCTCTGCCGTGACCTGGCGAAGCACGCCGACGGCCTCCGTCACCGTCGCTTCCAAGCTAGCCATCAGTTCCCCGGTATCCATTAACGCGCGCGCTTCAAACTCCGCGTCGCGATGGCGGGTGTCCGGCGCGCCGCCGATTCCCGAGATAATCCATTGCCGCACGTTGCCGGTCAAATGCAGCACTAGGTTGCCGATGGCGTTCTCGTTCTCATTCCCGCGCGACCAGATCTCACCGGGCGAGAGCCGGTTCAGACAATCGCGAATGCGCGAGACGAGCAGCTCCAGTCTCCTCGACGAACAATCAATGAATATCCGATCCAATTCCATGCAAGCTCCTATAGCACTTCTTCCGACCAGTTCTCGAGGACGGATTTCGCCTTGGCGGTGAACTGATCGGCCAAGGCACCATCGATCAGCCGGTGATCGAAGGTCAGCGAGAGATAGCACATGGAGCGGATGGCGATGGCGTCATCGATGATCACCGGCTCCTTCGTGACCGCGCCGACACCCATGATGGCCACCTGCGGCTGATTGATGATCGGGGTGCCCACCAGGCTGCCGAAGCTGCCGAAATTGGTGATGGAGAACGTTCCGCCCTGCACCTCATCGGGCTTGAGCTGACGGGAGCGCGCGCGCGATGCCAGATCGACGATGGCGCGCTGCAAGCCCAGAACATTGCGCTCGTCGGCGTTGCGGATTACCGGGACGATCAGGCCGTTTTCGAGAGCCACGGCGATGCCGATGTTGATCTCGTTGTGATAGAGGATGTTCGTGCCCTCGATGGACGCGTTGACGATCGGATAGGCGCGCAGCGCTTCCACCGCGGCGCGCACTACGAAGGGCAGATAGGTGAGCGACATGCCGTAGCGCGACTGGAAATCGGCCTTATGGCGTTCGCGCATTTTGGCGACTTTGGTCATGTCGGCGCGATGAATGGTGGTGACATGTGCCGAGGTGCGCTTGCTCATGACCATGTGCTCGGCGATTTTCTGCCGCATGGTGCTCATGGGCTCGACGCGCACTTTGGCCGGCGACGAGGCCGCGGGAGGAACGTAAGTGGAGGGCTGAGGGGGCGCCACGACGGGAGCGGGGACCGTCCTCGGAGGAGCAGGAGCTGCGACGGGGGCCTGGCTCGCGGCCAGGTAGGCTTCCACGTCCTGCTTGGTGATCCGCCCGCCGGCGCCGGTGCCTTTCACGCGACCGAGATCGATATGGTTCTCACGCGCCATTTTGCGCACGAGCGGCGAAAGCGGACCAGAGGGTTCGGCAGGCTCGGGTGCAGCAGCAACGGCAGGCGGCGATGGCGCCGCGGGCGCCTGGGGAGGCGGCGCAGCCGGCGTTGGCGCAGCGGGAGGCGGAGCCGCGACCGCCGGTTTCGCCGGAGCCACCGCGCCATTACCGGCGCCATCCTCAATGCGCGCGACAACGGTATTGATGCCGACGGTCTTGCCCTCCTCCACCAGCACTTCGCGCAGCGTGCCGGCGGCGGGAGACGGAATTTCGGTATCGACTTTGTCGGTGGAAATTTCGAACAGCGGCTCGTCGCGCTCCACGTGGTCGCCGGGTTTTTTGAGCCACTTGGTCAGGGTTCCTTCGACAATGCTTTCGCCCATCTGGGGCATCACGACATCAGTCATAGATCAGCTCTCCCGTCATCTCGCGATCGAACACGCGCCCGAAATGCTCCAGCAGGCGCTCGACGACATCTTCACGCCGCGCCTTCACTCCCAGCGCGGCCATCGATGTGACCGGCTTCACCAGGCCGCACGGCACGATGTATTGGAAATAACTCAAATCCGTGGTCACATTCAACGCGAACCCATGCGACGTCACCCAGCGGCTGATGTGCACGCCGATGGCGGCAATCTTCGCGCCCGCGACCCACACGCCGGTCATGGGCGGCACGCGCTCGCCGGCCATGCCGAAATCCGCCAGCGCATCGATGATCACCTGCTCGATGGCGCGCACATAGGCGCCCACGTCGCGCTTCCACTCGCGCAGATCCAGGATCGGATAGCCGACGATTTGGCCCGGCCCGTGATAGGTGATGTCGCCGCCGCGATCGGTGTGATGAAACTCGACGCCCGCGCGCGCCAGCACATCTTCGTGTGCCAGAAGATTCGCGAGGTGCCCGTTGCGGCCCAGGGTGATGGTGTGCGGATGCTCGACGATCAGGAACTGATCGGGACTTTCGCCGCGTTTCCGGAGTTCGACCAGTTCGCGCTGCATCTCGAAGGCCCGAGCGTAATCCACGCGTCCCAGATCCCGCCACGCGCACTGGCGCGATGCTACGCGTTCGGCCACGCTATACATTGATCGCCAGACCGTAGACGTTGTTGAAGGCCTCGCCCATGGCCTCGTAGAGCGTGGGATGCGCGTGAATGGTCTGCATCATGGTTTCGACGGTGGCCTCGGCTTCCATGGCGGCAACGGCTTCCGAGATCAGCTCGAAGGCTTCCGGCCCGATGATATGGACGCCCAGAATCTCGCCGTACTTTTCGTCCGCCACGACTTTGACGAAGCCATCGTGACGGCCGAGGATGGTTGCCTTGCTATCGGCCATAAATGGGAACTTACCGACCTTCACCTTGTACCCTTGCGCCCGGGCTTGCGCCTCGGTCAGTCCGACGCTGCCGATACCCGGCTCGGTATAGGTGGCGCTGGGAATGCGATTGCGATTGACCGGCGTGACCGGCTTGCCGGCCATATGCGCCACCGCAATCATGCCCTCACGAGTCGCCACATGCGCCAGTTGCGGCGTGCCCGCCACGATATCGCCGATGGCGTAAACGCCCGGCTCGGCGGTCTGCTGCCACTTGTTCACTTTGACGAAGCCGCGATCGAGCTCGATTTTGGTATTCTCAATGCCGACCTTGTCGGTGTTGGGCTTGCGCCCGACGGCGACGAGCAGCTTCTCCGCCGCCAGGTCCTCCTTCTTCCCGTTGCTGAGCGTCACGGCAATTCTGCAGCAGCTATCCACGACTTCCACGCTCTCGACTTTGGCGCCGGTCTCGACGCGGATCTTGTTCTTGCGGAAGACGCGCTCGAGCTCTTTCGAAACCTCTTCGTCCTCGATCGGCACGGCGCGCGGCAGCATCTCGAGGACGGTTACTTCCGTGCCCAGCCGGTTGAAGATGGACGCAAACTCCACGCCCACCGCACCGGCGCCGATGATGGCGAGCGTCCGTGGAATGGCGGTCAGGTTGAGAATTTCGATATTGGTGAGGATGCGCTCGGGATCCGGTTTCAACCCTGGCAGCATGCGCGCTTCCGAGCCCGTCGCGAGAATGATGTTCTTTGCTTCGAGCGTTTGCGTGCCCTGCCCGCCGGTCACCTCCACGGTCCGGTTGCCCTTGAGCGTCGCGTAACCCTTGATCCAATCGACCTTATTCTTCTTCATGAGGAATTCGACGCCCTTGGCGTGCTTGTCGACGATCTTGTTTTTCCGGTCGATGACCTTCGGATAATCGACGCGCGGCTTTTCGCAGACGATTCCCTCTTCGGCGGAATGCACGAAGCGCTCCCAAACGTCGGCGGTGTGGAGCAGGGCCTTGGTTGGGATACAGCCGACATGCAGGCAGGTGCCACCCAATTTCGGATCTTTTTCGATGATGGCGGTTTTCAACCCGTATTGTCCGGCGCGCACCGCCGCGGAATATCCGCCCGGACCACTCCCGATAACAATCAGATCGTAAGGCACTTTTTCCATTCTACATACTCAAAACCGGCAGACGCGCGGATTTTGAGACCCTGATAGTTGGATGCTTCATCACGATACAATGACTCTATGCAAGGGCCGACATGATATGACGCCTGAAGAGCGATTCGAGAAAATTGAGCCCACGCTGGAAGTAGTCGCCACACGGCTGGTGGAGATTGTCGATGTTCAGCGCGAGCAGGCCCAAGCACAACGCCGGCAGGCGTCTTCGCTCCTGGAACTCACCGGGAAACTGGATGCCATGATCGACATCACCGGCGACTTGCAGCGATCCGATATTGCCACGCGCGCCAAGCTAGCCGAGATCGATCAAAAGCTGGAAAGGTTGCGCCCACCAGGATAATGCTTCGACTGCGCAGTTCATAACGTATACCAGTATGGTGCGCTGCTACGCTAAGAGCAGGCTCCTATGCGGCAAAAGCCGGCTCCAGTGCGATGCTCGTTCTGCCACAAATCCAAATCACGCGTCGGCAAGCTGATTACGAACCCGGACTATCCCCGTGTCTACATCTGCGAGGGATGCATTCGGGTGTGCGCATCCATTCTAGACGACGATGCAGCGGCAGACGGACGCCAAGCAGAAGCACGGCCGCCAGCTCCGCCCGAACCGCCGCTCGACCATGCCAAGGCGGCCGAGTTGATCGCGATGCTCACCCATCCGACGGCGGTAGAGTTGGTCGCATCGGTCGAGCGATGGATCACACGCGAAGCCTCCGGGGGCGAGGCCGCTGCGGAACTCGACCAGGTCCGCACTGCGGCGAAAGTGATGTTCGTCAACCAGGATGCCTGAGCGCACCAGTTCGAGGATCGGTTTTGCCGGGCTGCTTTATGCCGTGTTTCTCGCATTCCCCGCTCTTCCGCAATCGGAAGTCCCGACCTTCGGAACCACCGTCGTGGTCCCGTTCGGTCTGCGTGGGCTCATCTATTTCCTTCCGCCGCAAACCTCCGCGCTGCCGGGATTCAGCTCCATGGACCCGGTTGGCGCGATCTACACCACCTCTCTCAACGTGCCGCGGCGCGCCTTCCGCGAAGGCTTCCCGGGCGTCACCGATCGCTACGAATGGTTTGCCATCGACTACACGGGCCGCTTCTGGATCGATGCGCCCGGCAATTATCAGTTCCATCTGATGTC
>JASHOO010000399.1 GCA_030041035.1 Bryobacteraceae bacterium
CGGAGTCGAGTACCATCCCGAGTCGATTTACCTCTTGCTCGGCATGGGGCTGGCGGAGTACCTGGACAACGATCCTGTGAGCGCCGCCGCAACGTGCAACAGGATTCTGGCGATTGAGCCGCGCTTCGACCCGGCGCAATTGCTGCTTGCGGTGGCGCACTACACAAGCGGAGAAAACCAGAAATGCGCGCAGGAAAGCGCGGTGTTCATTCGTCGCCCCGGAGCGCCGCCGTATCTTTTTTACCTGCATGCGGCCTCTCTGCTTAAACTGGGATCCAAGGATTATGGCGCGATAATGGCGGATCTCGAGACGGCGACGCGCACCATGACGGACTGCAGCTTCTGTTACCTCGCGCTCAGCAAAGTGCACCAGGAAATGGGAAATGATCCGGCGTCGATTGCCGACCTCGAAACGCTTGTCGAACAGGTTGATCCGCAATTCTCAAATGGATGGTACCGGCTGGCCAACCTTTATCAGCGCAGCGGGCGTACCACGGATGCAGCCAGGGCGCTAAAGAAGTTTGAGAGCATCAAGACGGTGCAAACCCACAGCGAAGCGGAATATCTCGGCGGCTTCCTTCTGCCGGAGTTGAGCGGCGGGGCTGAGAAATCAAAATGAGTGCTTATCCTGTCACGTGGCGATCCCGCCGCAGACGTTGAATGCCTGACCGGTAATGGCGGCAGAGTCGTTAGAGGCCAGCAGGACTGCCATAGGCACGATCTCCTCCGGTTCGAGGCGCCGGCCAATGGGAGTCAGACGGGACTCCATCTCCGCAAAAGACAGGCCCAGGCGCTTGGCGTCGTACTCGACGCGTCGGTCGTTCATTCGCGTGCGAACAGGGCCGGGACAGATGGCATTCACCGTGATTCCGTCGCGCGCGACCTCAAGCGCAACTGTGCGGGTCAGACCGAGCAGTCCGTGCTTTGATGCCGTATAGGCGACGCCGTGGATCGATGGAAGCTTTCCGTTGATCGATGCAATATTGATGATGCGCCCCCATTTCTTTGCGAGAAGCACGGGAAGCACGGCCTTGGTGAGCAGATACGGAGCGGTAAGATTCAGCGCCAGTGTCCTGTGCCAGAGCGCATCGTCAAAATCGACCACCGGACTGGGGCCGGCGCTACCGCCAATACCGGCGTTGTTCACGAGGATGTCAATCGTGCCTAGAGATTCGAGAACCTGCCGGATCACCTCCGCAGGAGCAGCGGCATCTTCGAGGTCTGCGGGAATGGCGACCGCTTGGCCACCGGTTTGCTGAACCTCGTCCACGAGCGATTGTAATTCCGCTGTGCCCCGCGCCGCGACCGCCACCGCCGCGCCTTCGCGTGCATAGCCACGGGCGATCGCACGGCCGATGCCGCGACTGGCTCCGGTGATTAAAGCAACACGTCCCTCCAGTTTTCGCTTGTTCATAGAAACGTGGCCCTGATCTCGATGGACCCCCCTTCCGGCAGGGTAATCTCTTCTCCGCTGAAGTTACGCCACTGTTGGCCATCGATTGAGACGCTGCGTAGCGGGCGTGGTAAGCGGAGGATCACCTGCCGTGCGTTAAAACCAGCCGACCGTGTCACCCGTGCGCGAACTCCGGATGCCGAACCTTCCGTTTGGAACGAGATCTTGCCAAAAAAGGTAGGCGCGTTGCGGACGACGATGCGCTTACCCGGTTCGAACCAGTGTGCAGGCGCGCCATCGAGCAAACGCAGCGTGTCTTGTTGCGGGGTTTCTGTGGTTTCCCGGAGCAACGCCATTCGAAGCATCTGTAGCGCCATCCCGGGGCCGGCGGACAGCGGCTCGCCTTCACAGTTCTGCCATCCTTCAAAACCCCAGCCCCATTCAAAGTACCAGTTCCAGAGGTTGCGCTGATATTCCCGCCACATGGCCGCGTTACTTACGCGCAACGGGAAAACTCCAGCCACTTCGGGAAAGCTGTAGAGGTTTTGCGACGCACCATGGGCAAAGATGCCGTAGAGGGACGTTAGGAATTCCGCACGCTTGCCTTGTTCGAGGAGGCTTTCGTAATAGCCCTTGCCGTAGATCTGGTCGAGGCCCAATGTGAATCGCACCAGGCCGGCCAGAATTCCGCCGCGTGCATCCATATAATCCGGGATCCAGCGTGAACGAGCGTCATCCGGTTCGAACAACTTCAGTTCGAGCATCATGGGCGCGAACAGATTCCAATAGTTGCCCAGGTAGATCCAGGTATTGCTGGAAGGAGAATTGATGCCCAGGAAGTCGTATGCGGGCTCGCGTTCGCGGTAATTGGGGCTTGCGCCGATTTCGAACGACATGGGGAGGAACGGCAGTTTGCCGGAGCGGTCGGCGATCCGGTCTGCGAGTTGCAAAAGGCGTTGATGATATTCATTAGCCGCATCCTGGTACTTTCGAGCTTCATCTTGCCGCGCCAGGATGCGAAATGCCAGAGCTGTATCGTTCAATCCGCGCCAGCAAGTGGCATTGGCGTAAAAACTGTAGGCGGGCGTGTTGATGTCGCCTCCGTAGGCGTGACGCGGCAGGATCCCGGGATATTTATCATCTTTGTTTTCGCCGGTAACACGAATCGTCCAATCTGCGGCAGCTTTAAGATCGGGTGCAATGCGCTCGAGCCAGGCACGATCTTGCGTAAGGCGATAAATCGTGACCGCATACCAGGGCTCCAGTCCGTTGCGATATTGATGGTGATAGTTTTTCTTGTCCATCAACTCGGGTGAAAGCATGATGGAGAGGATTCTCTGGGCTACGCTGGAATATCCGTATTGCGCCAGCGCCACTGCTGGCCATCCTTCCTCGACGCCGAAATACATTTCGTAAAAATAGGCACCATAGCGCACGAGCGAGCCATCGAGCGCGATGATGAGCGCTTGGGCCAGCAGGTTCTTATAGATATTGTTAAGCTCCGGCTCGGGCAGTTCTATCTGCATGCCCGATGTGAGCTGCCGGTTCCACCAGGAGCGGAACTCTGCCGACGATTCTTGCCAGGGAAAGCTTTGTAGTGACTCAATGCGCTTAAGCGGCTTTTCCACTGAGGGAACGAAAAACCGCAGCGTGCGGGATTGATTCGGCCCAAGCGAGAGCGGAAACCGAAGATGGTTCTCGCGCGACGTTCCTTCCCACAACCCTTCGGTTTCGGCATAGATCATGATGTCCCCGGTAGAGCAAAGCACGGCATGCCTGCCTGAATCCAGCCGATAGCCGGTGATCTGAGGATCGAAGTAGAAGGGGCTAGTCTGCGGTCCCGGACCGCGCTGATTTGCGCGGCGGCCCATGGCGAGAGTGAAGGCTGTCGCGCCCGGCGTGCCCGAGTGATTGGTCACGACAACCTCGGCCACGGTGCCGTAAAGGGCGGAATCCGGCGACGTGACATAGAGCTTCTGTTCAAACGTGAAATTCCCCTGGCGATAGGTGGTAATCGTGGACGGGAGGAAATCGTCGAGATAGCGAGCCTGCGTCTGTACCCAATCCGTCCCGAACTGTTCCTTGGCGGGACCGGCTGCAGGCGCGAACCAGCGGTCATAGAGCGGGCCTCCCGGCGGCGCGGGTTCGGTCATGAGAAAGGTCCCGTTCCACATGACGATGGTTTCCTTCTCATCGGCCGGCCTCCCGATGGCGACCTTCGCAAAATCCAGAGGCAGAAGCAGGCTCTTAGCGGCCGCGAGATCGGGATGCGGCATTTCGCGAAAACGGGCGCCTAGAAGGTCGATACGTGACCGCTCGATTTCACTAAAGTAGCGGCCGGCCTCGGAATCGAGACGCGCTTCGAGATGGCGAATCGGCTCGCCGGACGAGATCCGCAGACGTTCCGTTGAGACGGGCAGGAACCGCGATCCCCAGATGGAAGGGGGAAGCAGTTCGACCGCGCGCCACTCCTGTCCATCCCACCACTCGATGGAAGTTGAGGTGGCAGGCTTCACGTCGATGCGATTGATTAGCAGGCGACGGGGCCATCTGATCTCAGATTGTTTTCCGAGCGAGATCTGCGCGCCAGCTTCGGGAACGGCGAGATTCCCGCCCGATTCGAGCCAGGCTGGCGTCGAAGGCAGTGCGCCAAGCATGCGAAAGCCTGGTCTGCCTGATCCGGCGGAGCCCGCATCGGCACGGATTTCGCGAATGGCATAGCAGCGATGTCCGGGGTCGAGATTAGCGGGCTGCGTGAGCAACACCCGTATGCGGGAGGTGCGCACTACCGGGAATTGATAGGTCCAGCGAGCCGTGCCGCTCCCTTGCAGGAGGGCAAACTCTGTCTGCTTCCGGTAATCGATTTCGATGGCGGCAGGGATCGCATGCCAATCGGAGCCGGTCCAATATTCCAGGCGCTGGCCCGCGGCGGAGGGCTCGTAAGCGCGCCCAGCCAGGGTCGCGTAATCCATGACCAGCTTGCCTACCGGCTGGGGCGAGTCCCACTCCAGGCCGATATCGCATGGGTCATTCTGCGCAACAGTGCAGAGCAATTCGTAAGTTTCGGGATCACCGTCGGTAACCGCGGTAGAGAGCGTCTTCGGCTCGGGAATCCAGCTTCGCGGTGTGGGCGCGGCCAAGGCCAACGGAACCAGAAGGAAAGAGGCAACCAGGCGGCCTTCCATAGTGAATTGCATGATAGGGCGATGCCGGCTGGCACGCAACGAAACGTTCAGTATTCTGAACATGAATCGGAAGGTGGTCTGTTCAACCGCGCGTTGAAGGGTTGGTGGGACGGCCGCAACAACAGACGCGCGAACATAGCTCCCGTCACCACCGTGAGAAGTCCTGCACTGATCGCAAGCAAAAAGCGTCCTCCCAATGCCGCGAAGAGCGCCAGCACCATCAGGAAGTAGAATGCAACGCCCCAGCCGCAAGCAGTGAGTTCTGCGCGGGCATGCTGCCTTATGGATTCACGTTCATCTTCGGGAAGCTCGGCTTCGACCGGTCCCCAGAATCCGATCGGCCGTACATCGCGATAAAACTTTCGAAGCACACTCATGGATTCCGGACGCGTCACCAGCGTAGCAAGAAGAATCGAGATCCAACCGAGCCCGAAGATGACACCGAAACCAGCCCAGAAAGGAAAGCGGTTGAGATTGCCGAATGCGGGCACAATCCCATCCAGGTTCACGCCTGAAGCGCGGAGGATCCAGCCTCGCAGTGCAGTTGGGATTATGGCGTCCGACCCGAACCAAACGGTGTATCCGACGGGGAAGGCACCCAAAATGCCGATCATTTCCCCGAAAACATTTGTGCGCCACCAGAACCATTTCAGCCAAGCCAGCGGAAGTGGAAACACCACCAACGCCGAGTTGATGAACAGCACCCAACGGTCGAGCTGCTTCGGATCGATGTTCCAGGCCCACGCCACACCCACGATAAGCATCAGAGCGGAAGACAGACGACTCACCAGAAGATACTCGCGCGCGGAGCCCTGGGGTCGTAGGGTCAGGCGGTAAAGATCGTTCACCAGGTAACCGGCAGCCCAATTCATGAACGCCGAGATCGCTCCCATGTACCCTGAGAGCGAAGCCACCAGCAACAGACCGAATAGGCCGGCCGGTGCGTATCGGCGTACGAGTTGCGCCCACAGTTCTGCGGGCACCGTAACCGAGGAACTGGTGATGAGCGCTGACGCTGCGAGCCCAATGAGTACAAACGGAATCAACCGGACCACCAGCGCCAGGACCCCGTTGAACACCTGACCTATCACCGCGTGGAATTCATTTCTTGCCGCCATATAGCGTTGAGCAGTCCAGCCTTCGCCAGCATAAGGAGAGCCGGCAAAGAACAGGCCTTGCAGGCACAACGCCGTCATGGAGATTGGACCGATGTTGCCAGCCACCGGCCACGGGTTCAAAAAGTCATGCCCGCGCGTAGCAACGATTTGATTCCAGATCCTTTCCAGTCCGCCGGACCTGGCGATCAGCAGTAACCCCAAGATGCCGTTGCC
>JASHOO010000400.1 GCA_030041035.1 Bryobacteraceae bacterium
GAGTTGAGCCATTGTCCGATGGTTGACCAGTGTCGTTGGCTGAAGCTCGCGCCACAACCGAGTGCCCCATACCGGGAGTTCACTTGAGGCGCGGTTAAGGCCATGCAAGCTGCACGACGCAGAATAGATTGCCGTCGGGATCCTCCAGAACCACAAAGTCGTCGTGCGGTTTGTATCGCCAGGGGTAGCGCGTCGCCCCAAGTGCCACCAGCCGTTCCACCTCGGTTTCCTGGTTCTCTGTATAAAGGTCGAGGTGCAAGCGGCTCCGTTTTCCGGAACGTTTTTCGGGGTACGCGTCCAAAGACAGGTTCGGCCCTTTTCCTTCCGGATCGCGAAGAACCACCCAGCCGCCGTGCGCGGGCTCTCTGGGAACGTAGTGAAGCGCTTCCTGCCAGAACGCCAGCATCTTGTCGAACTCATAGCACCGGATGACGATAGAGCCGATCTTCATGGATTCGGGCGCTTGCTCTGAAGCTCCGCGTCTTAATGCTCGGCGGCTGAGCGTTCCGCCAGCTCGCCGATGATGGGCAGCGAGTAGCGCTCTTCGTGGCTGGTTTTGATAATCATGAAAATCCACACGAACAGGATCAGGATGTGCAGCGCTTTATCGATGCGAAAGATGGGTTCATGGATTTCGCGGAAAATGGGGCTGAGGACCCATTCCACGATCAACCAGGCGACGAACAGGTACAGGCCCTGAAACGCATGGAAGCGGACGGTTTTGTCGTTGCGGAACTTGTCCGCGGCCAGGACAATGACCGAAGCGATCCAGCCGATGCCCGGAATGTAGCAGAGGATAGCGGCCGTGCGTGGCGTGATGCCCGCCAGCGGATCGGAGGGCGGCGCCACGGTGCCAGGCTGACGCGCGCCGCACTTGGCGCAGTATTGGTCCGCCTGGTTTACTGTATTGCCACAGCTGCTGCAATAGGGCATCTATTCTTCCATACGTTACGCCACCTCCAGCAGTTCCGGCAACCTGTTGTGATACGATTTTCGCCATGCGCAATCGTCTGATTTTGGCCTGGCTGCTGCTGGGCGCCGCGCCGGTGCTACCCGCGGCGAAGATGCTCGAAATTTACTTCATCGACGTTGAAGGCGGCCAGGCCACCCTGATCGTGCCGCCCTCCAAGCAATCGCTGCTCGTAGACACGGGGTGGCCCGGCTTTAACTCGCGCGATGCCCTGCGGATCGCCGCCGCGGCCAAGAAGGCCGGTGTGAAGGAGATTGACTACCTGCTCATCACCCACTATCACGAGGATCACGTCGGCGGCGTGCCGCAGCTTGTGGCCAAGATGCATGTCAAGACCTTCGTCGATCACGGCGCATCGGTCGAGCACGGCCCCGATGCCGATCGTATCTACCATTCGTATCTCAAAGTGCGAGACACCGGCGCACACCTGGAAGTGAAACCGGGCGACAAGATTCCGGTCAAGGGCCTGGATGTGACGGTGCTGACGGCGGCCGGCGCGGAGATTTCCAGCGCGCTGCCCGGCGCAGGGCAGCCCAATCCCGAGTGTGCCAAGGTCCAACCCAGGGAGGCGGACCCCAGCGAGAACGCGCGGTCGGTCGGGATTTTGATCCAATTCGGCAGTTTCCGCATGCTCGACATGGGCGATCTGACGTGGAATAAAGAGAACGAGCTGGTCTGCCCGAACAACAAGATCGGTACCGTGGATTTGTACCTGACCACGCACCACGGCCTCAACGAATCGAACTCGCCGGCTCTGGTGTGGGCGGTGCATCCGCGCGTGGCCGTCATGAACAACGGCGCGCACAAGGGCGGATCGCCGGAAGCCTGGACGACGGTGCACAACTCCCCCGGGCTCGAAGATCTCTGGCAGTTGCACTACGCAGTGGACAGCGGCCAGGAGCACAACGTGCCGGAGGCCCAGATTGCCAACGTCGATGAGAAGGGCGATGCCGGCGACTGGCTGCGCGTTTCCGCGGAAGAAAACGGCGCCATGACCGTATACAACAGCCGCAACAGGTACGAGAAAACGTACGCGAAATAGACGTGGCCGTTGAGCTCGCCGCAGCCGCGTGCGCGGTGCTTGTCTGGTTGTACCTGCTTTTCGGCCGAGGCATGTTCTGGCGGTTGCGTGAGGATGCGGCTGTGCCGCCGTCGTCCCCGCCGCGCCGCGTGGCGATTGTGATTCCGGCGCGCAATGAAGCCGAAACCATCGGCCCGGCGATCGCCTCACTCGCCGCGCAGAACTTCACGGGCGCAACGCATATTTTTCTGGTCGATGACCACAGCATTGACGCGACCGCGGAGGTCGCGCGCCACTCGGCAGATCCGGATCGCGTGACGGTGGCTGCGGCGCCGCCGCTCGCCCCCGGCTGGACCGGTAAGCTTTGGGCGCTGGCTGAGGGCCTCCGGCGGGCGGAGATGTTCTACCCGGATTACGTCCTGTTCAGCGATGCCGATATCGTTCACTCCCCTGATGGCCTGGCACGCCTGACCGCACACGCCGAAGCGGGCGGCTACGATCTGGTCTCGTGGATGGTAAAGCTTCGCTGCGAAACCTTCGCGGAGCAAGCGCTCATCCCGGCGTTTGTATTTTTCTTCTTCATGCTCTATCCGCCCGCCTGGACCGAAAATACGGGGCGGCGAACGGCGGGAGCCGCCGGGGGATGCATTCTGCTGCGATGGACGGCGCTCACGCGCATCGGGGGGATTGCGGCGATTCGCAGTGAGCTGATCGACGATTGCGCTCTCGCCAGGGCGGTCAAGAGCAGCGGCGGAAAAATTTGGCTGGGCATTACCTCCGAAACGCGGAGCATTCGCGGCTACGGCACGTTCAGTGAGATCGGCCGCATGATATCGCGCACGGCGTTCTGGCAGCTTCGGCATTCGACGATTCTGCTGCTCGGCACCATCGCCGGAATGTTTGTGACCTACATGCTGCCGCCGCTGCTGCTGTTCACGGGAAGACCGCTCGAGATGGCTCTAGGCGCGCTGGCCTGGGGGCTCATGATGGCGGTGTACGCCCCCACGCTGCGAATCTATGGGCGATTCTTCGTGTGGGCGCCGGCGCTTCCGCTGGTGGCTCTGTTTTATACCGGCGCGACAATTCACTCGGCGATCCGCTACTGGACCGGCCGCGGCGGCGAGTGGAAGGGAAGAGCGCAGGACGTGAGAGCGTGACTCACTTGGTCCGCGAACGCGCCCGCAGCTCCATGTAGCCCAAGGCCGCGAATCCGGCGGC
>JASHOO010000043.1 GCA_030041035.1 Bryobacteraceae bacterium
ATGCCGTGGCGGCAAATATACGCTCGCCCAGCATGCAGTCGTACCGACCGTAGCAAACTGCTTTGTAAAGGTGTTCTCCGCTCAAGCTCGCGAACAGAAGATTGGCATAGAGAATTCGCACGCGAAGACCGGCTTGCGCGGCGGCAGCCTGGAGGAGGTGTACGCCTAGAGAGGGGTGATAGAGATCCGCGAAGGGCGGAACAACCAACAAGCCATCGGCTTCCCCAGCCAGAAGTTCAAAAGCACGGTCGCACTTGGCGTGAAAGTCATCCATAATCGCCCAGCCTGCAGCCTGGCGTTCACCACCCGCCATAGCACTCCCCAATGACTCTCAATGCCTGGAAGTTCCCCCTAACCAACTGCTCAGGATTTGATTTGGCCGATTTCCGGGTTACGGATACTTACTCCTCGTTTTCGGCG
Source organism: Bryobacteraceae bacterium (assembly GCA_030041035.1). GTDB lineage: Bacteria > Acidobacteriota > Terriglobia > Bryobacterales > Bryobacteraceae > QHXW01. The sequence continues at coordinate 421 of JASHOO010000043.1, forward strand.
TTGGTGAACAGTATGGCGCGTCGTCATTACAGGGGAGTGGTTTCTTTACCGGCTCCTCCGGCAAGGTCATCCAGCTCCTTCTGAGTAAGGTGGCCAGTCGAGCCGAGGTCGATATTCAACTCCCGAATCGTCTTTCCCGTGGCGTCCTGGATCTGCTTTTGTTGCTCGTCCGTCAGTTTAATGGTCAGTTTGTTTCCAGCCATGTTCTACCCTCCTTATAGATTGGTCGCATTCCGGTCCGAGGTCGGATTTGACTCGGCCGATTTCTGAGCTACAGTTTCTAAATCACGACTGCTCCGCCCATCTGGTCCAGGTCCTTCTGAGTAAGCTGAGAACTCGAACCGGGGTCTCTGTTCAACTCCTGAATCGTCTTTCCCGTGGCATGCGGATTGCTTTTGAAGCTTATCGGACAGCGTGACCATTAGAACTTCTTGGCGTCGGAGCGCAGGGGAGTGGTTTGAGCTCCTCCGCCATCCAGTTGCTCCAGGTCCTTCTGAGTAAGCTGGGATGTCGAACCAGGATCTATGTTCAACTCCTTAATTGTCTTTCCCGTGGCGTCCCGGATTTGTTTTTGTTGCTCATCCGTCAGCGTGATCGTCAGTTTGTTTCCAGCCATGCTTAGCCTCCGTTCCTTCTACTTCGTAGTGACGTTAATAGTGCCGCGGCATTTGGGTGAACCACAGCGGCAGCGAACCTCCGGGGCTTTCGGGGAGAAGTGATAATCGAGTGTGAGTTCCTCGCCCGCGGCGATAGGCCGCACGCTTTGGCAAAAGACACTTTTCCCCAACCGCCGCCAGCGGAGGTTGGGATCGCAACTGTGGTTGATGAACTCGGCGCCGCTGCCTCCTACCGCCGCGTCGATCCGCCAAAACTTGTCGAACGCAAAAGAGTAGATGCGCTTGGTGCCTTTCGTTCTCCGGTAGGCTTCGACCAGATTGACCCATTCGCCCACATACTCAATCACGTTCCGCCGGGCCGGAATTCGTTCGTCCGCGAACACACCCCAGCGGTGAATGCGCGAGGCTCCGATTTTCAATCGGAAGCGGGCGCGCTGTGGGTCGATATACACCTTGTGATTTCGCCTGGCGGCTTCGTAGGACTTCGCATCCGGGTGCTTCAGCAACCAGAATTTCTTGCCCTTGGCGGAATACAGCCAGCCTGACGCCGCCTCCACAGACTCGATGCCCAGCGTAGCGACGTTCTTACCGGAAGCCTCCCGGATAAGAGCCCGTTGGTGCGCAGTGAGTTTGATGGTTACGGGATGCGCCATGCGCCTCATTCTCTATGGCGAGAACCACGCCGCAAAACTGTCATCGCAGTGGGCGGAATGATGTCACATCTACTCGCTCCCTGTCAAGCCTCGGCGCACCTGCCAACTCCTGCTAGGGGTCTTGTTTAGTACCCTTAGACCCGATGACAAACTTCTGCGCTCCACCGACGATACGGTCGAGGTCTTGTTGGGTGAGGCCGTCGGTCGCACTCGTGGGCATGCCGGCATCTTGGCCAGTGTCGCTGTTCTGAGACGGTCGGTTCTCGGTGTGTTCTGGCATGATGTTGCCTCCTGTTGCAGACAGATGATCAAGACCCAGCCCGGATATTGCCACAGCCGAACACAAATATTCTTGAAAGGACACGCTGCTGTTCCGGGTCGGGAACGTGGGGCTGATGTTACTGCCGACGAAAATGGCTCCGGCATGGCCGCGCAGCAACCGCGGAATATCCGCCTCATAGTAGTGACGCTCTTCCGTCAGCTGATAGCCTTCGTCAACGATGTAACCCGGGGTGTCGACATGAGTGTTGATGATGATGAGGTCCTTGAGCAGATGGTGAAGGCAGCCAGGCGCGCATGCGCAGTCATCTTATCAGGGAGTGCATGACTGCCTCAGGGAATGAGGCGGGTGGAAAATTGGCCATGTCCAACCTCCTCCTTCAAGTACTGAAGATATTAACTGCCTTGAGTGCCTACAACTAACGCGCTTCCGACGATTTCGATCAACGAATCGCCTGGAATCCATTCAACAGCCATGCAGGCACGCGATGGAGCTTTGCCCGGGCTAAAGTAAGTCCCATAGATTTTGTTCAACGCGTCGTATTGCGCTTTATGTGCGTCGAACCGCGCTTTGCCTGTTGGCATGGGGACATTATCCGCATGAGGAAGACAGAGAAACACATCCAGATGGATAATGCTGTCCATATTGGAGCCGGCCCGCTCAATCGATTTCTTGAGTGCATCCATGGTACGGACGACGTGCTTCTCAAACGGATCTGTAACCAAGACGTGATCATCTTTTGGGTAGCCGTCGTTTGACCCCGTGCCCGAGAAATAGTAGACGCCGTTGTGAATATGGCTGCTCCGGCGAGGCCGATCTCCTTCAGAGCCGGTTGAGCTTGTCGCTCCTGAAGGTGCTTGTTGACCGAAGATCCTGGATACGGCAGTTAGTGCCGTCAGCCCACCTGCCAATTTAGTAAAGTACCTGCGCCCAGTCTTGATTGCCATCAGATTTCTCCTTCACGTGTGAATGGCCCTGTTTGTTCTCTTCTCATCAGTAAAGATACCCTGTCACTTTCGAGATGACACCTTTCCAGCAGTCAACGTCCTGATCCAAGGATACCGGACATCAGTGCTCATGCACGCATCCGTCGAATGAATTCAGAACCGCATTTCCTTTGTAACCCAGTTCGTCAATCAAGCCAATTCTTGACGTGTAATATCCATCAGCGGTCAACTTTTTGATAAGAGCGAAGAATTGCACGTTCCGGGCAATGCTGTTGCCAGTGTCGGCCGCCTGGCAAAGCGGCTCCAGAATCGCCATCTGGGCGTCCGCCAACAAATCTACAAACTTCTTCCCTCCGTGGTGGCCAGCCTCGGCATCAAGCCAGCGAAGTCCGTCAGCTACGAGTTGTTGCTGTTCCACGTTTTGCGCAATGACCAGGTCGATGTATTGAGGGACTCCCGCGCCCGAAGCCGCAGGCGTATTCGTTTCCGGGATGATCAGGTCGGCAATACGCGAAATCGCGCGAAAATCAGGCTCATTGAGGAAACGACCAATCTCGTGCGCAGGCGCCGCGTGTTGGTGCTCACTTGGGACTTGCGCGAACAACTCGTCACCAGCATACGGATAAGCACAGGTGGCCCCAATGGCGCCCATGATCTTGAGCACAGATCGGCGATCAGACGAGTAGCTTGCCATCAGACGTCACCTTTCTTGAGACGCTCCGCGATGTGATCCGCCGTCCGAGCCGCCAACGCCATGATGGTCAGGGTTGGGTTCTTCTCAGAGGCGGATGGAAACACGCTCGCATCTAAAACGTAGAGATTGGGCACATCGTGGGAACGGCAAAAGGCATCTACCACCGAGGTTCGTGGATCGATCCCCATCCGGCAACCACCGATCTCGTGATTCGTTGTCGGCTGATCACTAACCGAGTGAATCTTTGCTTTGCTCGCCAACAGAATATCCATGCACTTCTGCTTCATGTCCTTATGCAGTTTCCAATCCGAATCCGACAATTTCCAATGCCGTCGCGCACGCGGCAAACCATATTCATCCCGATTCTCAAAATCCAAATCGATGAAGCTGTCACGATTGGGCAGCATTTCCTGATAGGGCGAAAATGTGAGATACGCTGGGTATTTCGCCCTCACCTCCTCTTTGTATGCTCGGCCCATACCTTTGATGGTGCGCGCCCAACCTACGGATCGGCGATTCTGGTAATTGAACTGAATGCCAAAACTGCGCGGATAGTCCCGCTTCTGCTTATGCATGAATGATGGAATATAAGCATGGTCCAGGAACCCCTCATCATTCCCTTGCGGATTCCCGATCAAGTCCTCCAAGAAAACTTCAAAGCCGCCGTTAATGTGAGGAATGAAGTTCTTTCCCAGTTCGCCGCTGGAATTAGCTAGTCCAGTTGGGAATTGGCGCGACTTGGACATCATTAGCAGAGCAACACTTTGCGCACATGCGCAGGAAACAACCGTGATCCGTCCTCTCGCGCTCCCTTCAGCGCGAGTTTCGCGATCGAAGTAGCGCACTTCATTTGCCCGCAGTTCACCGGAAACGGTAATCTCATGCACAATGCTGGAGGGCCGCAAGGTCAGTTTGCCGGTGTTCAGAGCTGGGAACATGTGCACGTCTGCCGAGTTGTACTTGGCCACCACGTCGCAACCGGCCATGCAATTGCCGCAAAAATGACATGCAGGGCGAGTCCGTGACGGCCTGCTCAGCGTTGCCTTACGTACATGGATCACCGGAATCCCGAGCTTAGCCGCCCCCTTCTGAATCAAGACATCGGAACACTTCATCGGTACCGGAGGAAGAAAAATCCCATCGGGCAAATCCTCCAGATGATCATAGTTTCCGCACACACCCACTTCTTGCTCGATCTGATTGTAATAAGGCGCGAGATCGTCATAATCGATCGGCCAATCCTCGCCGGCGCCGTCGTGTTGCCTGCCCTTGAAATCGCGGTGGCTGAAACGTAGAGCCACAGCGTTCCACAGCATCGTTTTTCCACCCAGTCCGCGACTTCGCTCTCCGTCGAAGCCCGGCCTTCCGGGCTTCATA
>JASHOO010000044.1 GCA_030041035.1 Bryobacteraceae bacterium
CAAGAGGGATTTCAAAGCGCTCCGCTGAAATCCCCCTTGCGCGATCCCCCTGAAACTCACGCAGCTGCATTCAGAACCTGGAAGCACTTGCTGTAATGTCGGCCGTCACGGTACAACATCATCTGGTCCCGAGTGTGGTACCGTTGGCCGGTTTTGGAGTGATAATTGATGGCCGGTTTTGAAGTGATAACCGAGGGGTCTTGGACAACGGCACAAAGCCCAGCTCGTCGATAATCAACAGCTCGAAAATGGAGAGCATCTTCTGGAACCGCATCAGGCGCCGCTCGTCCTTGGCTTCGATCAACTCGTGCGCCAGCGATGCCGCCGTGGTAAACCGGACCCGGTAGCCTTTCTGACAGGCCGCCAGTCCCAGCGCCAGCGCAATGTGGGTTTTACCCGTGCCCGAGTTCCCCAAAGCCAGGACGTTCTCCTTCCGCTCGATGAACTCGCACCGCGCCAGTTCCAGAACCAGCACCTTATTTAAGGACGGAATCGCCAGAAAGTCGAAGCTGTCCAGGCTCTTGACCACGTCGAACTTCGCCTGCCGGATCCGCCGCTCGGTCGCGCGCCGTTCACGATCCAACAGTTCCAGCTCGGTTAGCCGCAGCAGGTACTGCGGGAAGTCCACCCCTTCGGCGGCACACTGCTGGGCGACCTTGTCGTATTCGCGCAGCACCGTGGGCAACCGTAAGGCCTTCAAATGATGTTCCAATAGCACCTTCGGCGTGTCCATCAGCGAGCTCCTTCACTCAACAGGGTCAGGTAGTCGGCAGCTGCCGTCGTTGCCACCTGTGCCACCGGCAGATGCGGATAGTTCTCCAGATCCAGCCGCGCCGGCCGGCGCTCAATGCGACACAGCAGCAGATGCTTCACCGCATCGAAGGAGATCGCTCCCAGCCGCAGCGCGTCGTCGATCGCTGCCGATACTTCGGTGAGCGAGAATGTCTCCAATAACCGCAGCAATTGCACGTACTCTCGCTTGCCCTTCTTTCCCAACCGCGCCTCCATCAATCGCCGGAGTTGGGCAAATCCTTCCGGCAACTCCCAGCCCGCGAGCGGCGCCGCCTGGTCCAACGCGTTGGTCTTTTGCTCCAACAGCGCCAGGTAGTGCAGCGGGTCGAAGATCATGTCTTCCCGTTCGTAGCTCCGTGGGTGCCGTGCGATCACTTCGCTCGCCGCGCAGATCATCACTTCCTGCACGAATCCCTTCACCAGCACCTCGCGATGGCCATACGCCACCGGCACCGAGTAATCGTTGGTCCGGTAGCGTACCAATGAGAGCGACGTTACACGCGTGGTTCGCTTTTCGCAGGCCTCGTACGGTGCTGCCGGCAGCGGTAACAACATCTCGTTGTCTTTCTCGAACCGCTCCCCGATGGTTTGCTGGTGTCCGCGCAGTTTCCGCGCGCGCCGCCGGTTGCACTCGTCTCGCAGCTTCGCGTTCAATTCGTCCCAACTCGCACATCGCGGCACCGGTACCAGGAAGTTCCGCCGCGCGTAGCCCACCAACCCTTCGACTTTCCCTTTGTCATTGCCCTTGCCCGGGCGCCCGAACTTCTCGGCGAACAGATAGTGACTCTGCAGCTCCGAGAAGGCCTGCGTCTTGCTCCGCGTCCCATCTCCCAGAATCTGCGCTACCGCCAGCTTGGTGTTGTCGTACAGGATGGTGCGCGGCACACCGCCAAAGTAGCCAAAGGCGTGATTGTGACCTTCTAAGAACGCTTCCGTCGTCTCGGCCGGAAAGGCCATCACGAAGCAGTCGTCGGACTGCGGCAGGTCCACTACCAGGTAGTGCGCCTTGCGCTCCACTCCTGCGATCACCACCTGGGCTTCGCCGAAATCGGCCTGCGCATCGCCGGGCGGATGCACGAGCGGCACGAACATCTCCCGCTGACTCAACTTCCGCAGCCGCACGTAGTCTTTGACGATGGTGTAGCCGCCGGGGAACGCATGCTCGTCTCGCAGCCGTTCGAAGATGCGCTTGGCCGTGTGACGCTGCTTCTTCGCCTGGGCTTTGTCCTGCTCCAGGAGCTGGTCGATGATTCCGGTCCAGGCGTCCAGCTTCGGCCGACGCGCCGGCTGCTGCCGCCGGTAGCCAGGCGGAATCGAATACCGCATCATCTTGCGAACGGTTTCCCGTGCCAGTCCGAACTGCCTGGCCGCCTCCCGCTCGCTCATCTTGTCGACCACTACGGCTCGTCGAACGCGCGCATACAGCTCCACGGTGTACACCTCTCCGGTGTTCCATAAAACGCAATCCTGTGGAAATGTTTGATGGAACCAGCCTTGCGGCGGTCTGGTTTTCCTCCGCCGCAAACGCCGCTCACGCGGCGTTTACTGGTCTATTTTCGCTCCGGCGCGTATACGCACGTGCTTCCGGATCAAGCCCAACGGCGCAATGGGGTAGTTCGGTAGTGTCAGGACCTGGCGGCGCAGCATCGGCGCAGCACATTACGACCGCACAGGGGACTGCGGGCGCTGTCGAAACTTCCGCCGGGGGAAGAGCTGTGGGTGTGAGCACAGCACAGGGCCGAACGTTGGCGGCAGGTGAGTCCGCAAACGGTGACTTATACGCGGGCCATGACGGGAATGTCTACAGAAACACAGGCGGCGGATGGCAGCAGTACCAAAACGGCTCCTGGGCTAACGTCGGCCACTCATCTTCTCTTTCGGCTCCATCTGGAAACCCGAACCCGCCGCTGTCTTCCGGAAATCCGAACGGAGAAGGACGACCGTCGGCCCAGGATGACGGACACGGAGCACCTA
>JASHOO010000401.1 GCA_030041035.1 Bryobacteraceae bacterium
TGGTAATCGGCCACGTGGGCGACTCGCGGCTGTACAAGATCCGCGGCGGGCGCATTCAGAAAGTCACGCACGATCACTCGCCGGTGGGCGAGCGCGAGGACAGGCAGGACATCTCCGAGGCCGACGCCATGCGTCATCCGCGGCGCAACGAGGTGTACCGGGACGTGGGCACGGAAGAGCACACGCCGGAGGATCCAGAATTTATCGAGCTGATCCGCATCCCGTTCGAGGACGATTGCGCTTTGCTGTTGTGTAGCGATGGACTGAGCGACCAGGTGACCTCGAACGAGATTCTGCCCGCGGTAGCACGCAATGCTGGAAATCCCGAGACCGCAATTGACGAACTGATTGAGGCGGCGAATCGCGCCGGCGGCAAGGATAACGTTTCGGTGGTGATCGCGGAAGGGCCTTTGTTCGCCGCAAGCGCGAGTGAACCGATGGCCACAGAAAAAGCTGCGGGAAACGTGTTTACGCGGCGGGCGGCGATGCTGGTTTACGGACTTGTTGGCGGTGCGTTGTTGTTCGCTGGATTGCAGGCGCGTTTGGGGCTGCTGAACCGGCCGACTGCTGCCGTTCCCGTTTCGCACCCGCGGGTGCTTGTGGTGGGAACAGGGGAGGGCTCGCAGTACGCGGCGATTAACGATGCACTCTCGCTGGCGCGGCCCGGCGACACGATCGAAGTGCTCGGGGGCGAATACCGGGAACAGTTGCGGCTGCGGGACGGCGTCAATATTGCGAGCCGTGTGCCGCATGCGGCGATTTTGCGTGCGGCAGCGGCCGCGACCGGCACGGAGGCCGCAATCGTTGCGGAGCAGGTCAATCACGTTCGAATCACAGGACTGCGGGTTCTGGCGGACGAGAAACTGCCGCTCGCGATCGGCGTATTACTGGCGGACTCGGATGTGGATTTGGAGGATTGCGAGATCGGCGGCGCGGGCACGGGGATCGAGATTCGGGGCAAAGCGAATCCGATTCTGCGCGCAAACTCGATTCACGACAGCCTGGGCAGTGGCATCTCGATTTCCGGCGCATCGGCACCGTGGCTTTCGCACAACGACATTGTGCGGAACGGGCGCAATCCACGGGAACCCCGGCCGGGGATGTTCGTCTCGGGAGCGGCGCGGCCGGTTTTGATCGGAAATACCTTCGTTGATAACGGGGCGCAGGGGGTCGTGATTCCGCAAGGCATGGATGGCGCGCCGGTGCTCAAATTCAACTTCTTCGTAAGCGGAGAACCGTTGGGGCACGTGCAGCCGGAAGAGCCTCGTGGAGCAGCCAAGCAGCACAGGCGGCAGAAGTGATTCCGGTCAACCGCAAAATCGGCAATTTTGAAATCATCCGCAAGCTGGCGCGCGGCGGCATGGCCGATGTGTATTTGGGGCGCGATGAAGAAGCCGACCGCATCATCGCGCTCAAAATCATCGAGCACGGCTCAGACGCGGACACGGTGGACAGCATCGAAGCGGAGCGGCGCGGCTCGGCGCTGCAGGCGTGTCTTGCCGCCGTGGATTCGCGAGTGGTGCAGATTTATGACGCCGGCGACGCTGATGACTATTTCTACGTGGCGATGGAGTACATCGAAGGGCAAGACCTCGCGGAAGTCATCCGGCGCGGGCCGATTGCGGTCCCGCAGGCGGTGGAATTCGGCATCGAGATCTGCGAGACGCTGGAGCACGCGCATAGCCTGCAAACCACGATTGACGGCAAGTCCTGCCACGGGATTATCCACGGCGACATCAAGCCGCGGAACATTCGCATCGACCAGCAGGGGCGCGTGCGGCTGCTGGATTTCGGAATCGCCAAAGCGCTCTCGCTGTCGCGCCGGCTCACGCGCAACGAATTCGGCAGCGTGCAATACTCTTCGCCGGAGCGGCTGGATTCCGGTGAGGTGGACCGGATTTCGGATTTGTGGTCGGTGGGCGTGGTGCTCTACGAAATGATCACGGGGCTTCAGCCCTACCAAGCGGCGACCACGGAGCGCTTGGAGCGGATGATTCGGTCGCGCATCCCGCCGCCGCCCGCGCCGGACCCCTGCCCGGAGCCGCTGCGCAGAATTCTCGTCAAGGCCATGGCTCCTGATCCGGAGCGGCGCTATCAATCGGCTGCAGATTTTGCGGCCGACCTGATCCGTTTTCGCGGTGGCGGCACGGTGCTAGCGCAGGTAGAGGACGGTCGTGAGGCCACGCACCGCACTGTTCCGGCCAACTCCACTCCGGACGAAAGCACGCGGCGGACGACGACGCAGAATGCGGCGCCAATTGATGAAAGCACGAGGCGGACGGTTAGCGCGTCGGTTGACGAGGCTTCGACTCTTTCCGCACCGGCGAAACAGCCGCGCAAAATCAGCAAGCGCGTGCGGTGGGGACTAGGGATCTTGTTTCTCCTCATCGCGATCTATACGGGTTACGAAATCGCTGCCGCGTACCTACTTTATACGCATGGCCAGCAGCTCGAAATTCAGATCAAGACGGAGGCGCTGACCGACACGGACGCCATCTGGCAGCGATGGACAGAACTCTCCAAGGGGCGCGTTGCATCACCTTTTCTGTATGGGCCGCGCGCGACCGTCAAGCAGAAGCTGGTAGAGGCAGCGGATCGCGTGATCGCTACATACCGCATGCAACCAGTGCTGCAAAAGGACTGGGAACGCGCGCGCGGCTATCTTGCAGATGCTCTTACACTCGAAGCCGGCGACAATTCCGTGCGCGGCAGGTTGCGGCTGTGCGAAGGGCAGGCTGCACGCATCCTGGGCACCGCGCGGCATAACACGGGCATGCTGAACGACGCCGCCGAGAAACTCAACGAAGCGCAGCAACTGATGCCGAAGTCGCCGGATCCCCAGCTCGGTCTGGCGCGCCTTTATGAGTATGGCCTAAAAGACATCGACAAAGCTTTTGTCGCGTTGCAGGAGGCGGAGAAGCGCGGGTATGCGCTGGGCAATCGAGACCGGGGCCAGCTTGCGGATGGATACCGCGATCGCGGTGACCGGCTGTGGTACGACTCGCGAAAAATCGAGGGTCTGCCGCAGGAGAAAGACGAGGTGCTGAAGGCGCAGGACGATTACAACCGCGCGCTGGGCTTGTACCAGGAGATCGCTCCCGACGGGAATGCCAACGCCAACATCGTGCGCATCCAAAACATGCTCGCCGCAGTGGATTACCGGCTGAAGCACTTGCAAGGAGGCTTCTTCCGTCGTTTATGGCCGTAACGCGGAGCAGAGCCGAGGATCGTGCTGCGGTTCGGGAACTGCGGTTTAGTGCGCGGGCGTGGCCGGGGAGCGAATTCCTCTGGCTGGCCGCAGCCTCAATTTTGATTGGCGGCGGGTTGTACCTGGTTTATCAAGCCAAGTCGCATGCGTTCGGCGAGATTGAAAAATCACTTGCCGCAAAACAACTGCTCAATCTGAACCAGCTAGGTTCGCGCGAGGAGCTGCTGCCATTCCTCACCATCATCAGCGATCCCGCTGAGCGGCAGTTTGTGGCGCGCAGAATCTACTATGCGGCGGGAAACCTGCAAAACGTCGGGGCGCTGGCGCGATTGCGCGTACCGGAATCAGAGATCCGAAACGCCCGGGGCCTCGCCAGCTTCAAGGCACGGATGGCGCACGTGCCGGAGGCCGAAGGCCGGGAGCGGTCCATAACGCTGCTGACCCCGGACGAGTTCCGGCTTTTGAAACCGCAGTTTGTGGTGCGGCAGCCAGCGACGTTCCGGCGGGAGTTCCTGATCTGGTCCGCGCTGTTCTTCGTGGCGTACTCAGTGGTGGAGCTTTGGTGGTTGCTGCGCGGATTTACGGGCGACCGGTCGTTGTTGATTCCAATTTTTCTACTGACAGGTGCGGGGCTGATTCAGATGGTGAGCCTGCGCGACGCGGTGCGCGACAGCATGATTTTCGCCGGCTTTGCGCAGGGAGTGGTGGGCGGCTGCCTTTTGCTGGCTGCGCTGAGCTTCGTCGACTTCCGGAGCAGGTTCGGCAAGCTAAGCTTTGTACCGCTGCTGGGTAGCTTTGCGCTCTCGATTCTGTTGATTCTGTTCGGATCAGGTCCGGGCACGAGCGACGCCAAGGTCAATCTTTTCGGATTTCAGCCCGTCGAATTGATTCGCGTGCTGCTGATTCTGTTCCTGGCGGGATATTTCGCCGAGCGGTGGGATATTCTGCGTCATGCGCATGAGAGGCGGCCGAAAGTGGCCTGGCTGACAAAGTACATGGATCTGCCGCCGCTCGAGTACATGCTTCCGGTGATGGTGTGTGTGGGGCTCTCGCTGCTGTTTTTCTTCCTGCAGAAAGACCTTGGGCCGGCGCTGGTATTCACGTGCCTGTTTCTCGGGTTGTATGCGATTGCACGAAACGGGACGGGGATTCTGTTCACGGGCCTTGCGCTGCTGCTTGCCGGTTTCGCCGCCGGCTATGTGCTGGGCGTGCCACACACGGTCGCGGCGCGAGTCAACATGTGGGCCTCGCCGTGGAGCAACGTGGTGCACGGCGGCGATCAACTGGCGCAATCTCTGTGGGCATTTGCCACCGGCGGCACGTTCGGCGCCGGACTTGGCTTGGGCGATCCGGCGCTGGTTCCAGCGTCACATACCGATCTCATTCTTTCTGCGCTGGGAGAAGAATGGGGATTCCTGGGCTTCGCTGCCATTTTTGCTCTTTACGGCATTCTGCTATACCGGTCGTTCCGTATTGCATTGCGAGCGGACAGCGATTACGAATTCTTTCTCGCCACCGGCCTTGCCACGGCGACGGCACTTCAGCTTCTGCTGATCGGCGGCGGAGTTCTGGGCGTTCTGCCGCTTTCGGGAGTTGTGACGCCTTTCCTGAGTTATGGCCGGACGGCAATGCTGGCAAACTTCCTGATCTTCGCAATTCTGCTGTCGATGTCGCGGGGCCCGGGGAAGCCGGAGCGTAATCTGCCGTTCCGGGCACCCATCAGAACATTGGGAGTGGTTTTGGGCAGCGCGGCTGTGCTGATCGTTGCGAAGGCGGCTTATGTGCAGGTACTGCGAAGCGGCCCGGTAATGGGACAGGGTGCGCTGGTTGTGCAGGCCGATGGCGCGCGCCGCTATCAATACAATCCGCGATTTCAAGCGGTCATGCGTGACATTCCGCCAGGGAGCGTCTACGATCGCAACGGGTTGCCCCTGGCCACCAGCCGTTGGGAGGAACTTGAAGCGCACCGGGCAGATTACATGCGGCTGGGCGTGAATATCGATCGCGCCTGCTCGCGCGCGGACAGCCGGCACTATCCGTTCGGCGGATTGACGTTCGATCTGCTCGGCAATCTGCGCACGCGTTTGGGTTGGGGCGCCAGTAACACGTCGTACGTGGAGCGCGATCTCGCTACGCGTCTTCGCGGCTACGATGACCGGCCGACGCTGGTGGAGGTGAAGAACCCCAAAACCGGCGCTATGGAACGGATTCTTCGCTATGACTACCGGGAGTTGGTTCCGCTGCTGCGCCACCGGTATGAGCCGGATCATCCCGACGTTCGCCGTGTGTTCGAGCGGCCGCGTGATGTCCGCATGACCATCGACGCACGATTGCAAGTGCGGGCGGCGCAGATTCTCGAACGACAAATCCACCAGGCCGGTAGGGACAAGGGCGCAATCGTGGTGCTCGATCCGGCTGGCGGCGATCTGCTCGCGGCGGTGAGTTATCCGCTTGAGGCCGTAGTGCCGGGAGAACAAGCTGCTGTGGAGGCGGATTCCGACGCCGGGAATCCGCATCTGGATCGGGCGCGGTATGGCCTGTATCCGCCTGGCTCCACATTCAAGCTGGTTACTGCAATGTCGGCGCTGCGCAAAGATCCGGAACTCGTGCACGCGCAGTACGCCTGCATCCGGCTGCCGGATGGGCGCGTGGGCAATTATTTGCGAGGATCGAACCACCCGATCCGCGATGACGTTCTCGATAAGATTCCACACGGCACGCTCGACCTGGAGCGAGCGACGGTGGTATCCTGCAATGCCTATTTCGCGCAGTTGGGGACTTACGACATCGGCGCACAGCCGTTGTTTGAAACGGCCAGTCTTTTGGGAATCACGGTAGCTGCACCGAATACACCGGAGCAATTGCGCAAATCCCTGCCGCAGGCTTCATATGGCCAGGGACAGGTGGTCGCTTCACCATTCCAAATGGCGCGCGTGGCGGCAACGATCGCCAATGGCGGAATCATACCGGACGGGCACTGGATCGAGGGCGGCAGCGACACCCGCGCGGCAGTCGAGCCAAAACAGGTGTTGAGTGCGGACACCGCAGCGACGATAGCACGGTTCATGCGCGAAGTGGTCACGAGCGGCACTGGACGACGGGCCGCGGGTTCTGTCGTGTCCATTGCCGGAAAAACCGGGACAGCCGAGCTGGCCGACGCGCCGTCGCACGCCTGGTTTGTCGGGTTTGCGCCGTCGGGAAAATCGACTAGGCGAGTTGCATTCTCGATTCTTATCGAGAACGGTCAGTACGGCGGTACGTATCCGGCCGCGGCGGCAGCGGAAATTGTGGGAGCCGCGCATGACCTCGGCCTGATCGGGGCGGCGGAGGAACGGCCATGAGCTTCTTTTCAGAGGTCGAAAAAACGATCGAGCGGGAATTCCGCAAATGGACCGAGAAAGCTTTCGGCCGGGCGGAATCGGATGAGTTGTTGATGGTGCACCGCGGCATCCTGGAGGAGATCGCGAGCCAGATCCAGACCGTGCAGCGTGGCCGGCGAATCTTTCCGTTCAATCATCTGGTGATCCGCCTGGCCGCGCCGGATACAGCGAGACGCGCGATGTTCGAGGCGGCGTTTGGAGCCGAACACCGGCTCGCCAACGAGATCGGCGAGTGTCTGGCTGGCGCTGGATGCGACATACCTGCCGGCTTCACGGTTGACATCGAGACCATGGAAAACGGGCAGAGGAGCATGGATATCCAGTACGAGAATCGCAGCGCGCCCCCGATTCCGATGGCGAAGCCTGGCTCTGCGCGGTTGACCATCCTGCGTGGCAAAGCCGGCCAGGAATCGTTCCTACTGGATAAACCGCGCATCAACATCGGTCGGCTGGTGGAACTCATCGACTCGCGCCAGCGTGTGGTTCGTCGCAACGATATCGTCTTTGAGGATGGCGCGGATGAAGCCAACGCCAGCGTTTCGCGTGGTCACGCGCATATTCGTTGGGATGAGGAGACCCATGAATATCGCATCTGCGATGATGCCAGCGAGTATGGTACACGGATCTTCCGCGACGGGCGCTCGATCGAGGTGCCTTCTGGCGGGAAACGCGGCGAACGGCTCCACTCCGGCGACGAAGTCTACCTCGGCCGCGCGTGCCTTCGTTTCGAAATATCATAGTTTCCGTGATCAATCGCTATCGCGTCTCGCTGCTTGGTGCGCTGTTTGTGTGTGCGTGCGGTTTCGGAGAAAACCCGGTGCGCTACCTGGCTGACAAAAAGCTCTTTGTGCTCGACACGGCGAATGCCAGCTATGTGTTCGGAGTGAACGAACGTAACCAGCTGCAACACGTCTACTGGGGCGGGAAGCTTTGGCGCGACGAGGATCTCGCGCCGGTCCACTCGGCTCCTGAGTGGGCCTCATTCGACGGTTCTGCCAGTACCACGCCGGGCGAATATCCGGGTTGGGGCAGCAACATGTACACCGAGCCCTGCCTGAAAGTGACGTTGCCTGACGGAAATCGCGACCTGGTGCTTGGCTACGTCAGTCATGAGATTCAAGGCGACACGCTTACGGTGGT
>JASHOO010000402.1 GCA_030041035.1 Bryobacteraceae bacterium
AGCCCAGTTCCAGAAAGAGGTTTGCACCCGGCTTGGTTACGTGCCGGATTTTGGTATCGATCTTCATCTCATCTCCTTTCTCGCACGCGCCACGGCTCGATACCGCGCTTCGGCAATAGCTCGGTCTTGTTTGCTGGTAGCCTGAGTCTTCTTCTGGAAGCAATGCAACACATAGATGGCTTCCTCGAACTTGGCGACATACATCACGCGGTAGACGCCGCTTGCACCCCTTATACGAATCTCTCTGGTCCCAGCACCCACAGCTTCGAACGGTTTCCAGTCAGTCGGTTCGAGGTCGGCCTGGACCTTTCCTAGTTGGAAGCCGGCTTCCCTGCGAGCGTCTTTGGGAAAAGCCAGCAGGTCGTCGTAGGCGGAACCTACCCAACGTATCTGCTTTTCGTCATCCATAAGACCGGCATGTATAAAATATTATACGTGAAGGAGGGCCTGGGCGCTTATCTTGCTCAAGCGGCGTTGTCAAGAGAAAAGGCTCGAGTTGGAAAGTTTACGTTCCTGGGAGCCCGCGCTGGACAGTGGCTCCCCGGCATGGATTCGAACCACGATTCACGGCTCCAAAGGCCGCTGTCCTACCATTAGACGACCGGGGAAAATGATGTTTGGTGAACGACTGCTCGTTTCAGTGTAGCGTTGCCGCCGAGGCCCTGCAACGATCGGGAGGCCACGGTTACTAACTGAAGTTACTAGCAGAGGAGCCTGAACACGCTGTTTTTTCACGGTTTTGGCCCTTCAGCGCTGCTAGACTGCAATTATGTGCCGGCTATTCGCCGCGCTGGCGCTTGGCGTGTGCGCCGCGCATGCCGAGCCAGTCACATTCTACAAACACGTCGCTCCCATCATCTATCAGTCCTGCGCGCCGTGCCATCGTCCCGGTGAGCCTGGACCCTTCCCGCTGCTCACTTATGACGATGTTCGTAAACATAGATCGCAGATTGTCGCAGTCATCCAGCGGCACTTTATGCCGCCTTGGTTGCCGGCGGCAGGTTATGGAAGCTTTCAGGACGAGCGGCGCCTCACCGATCAGCAAATCCGGACAATCGAGGAGTGGGTGCAACAAGGCGCCGCAGAGGGCACGCCGGGCGAGGGTCCTCCGCTGCCAAGGTTCGTTCCCGGCTGGCAGCTAGGTAAGCCGGACCTGGTGATCGAGGCGGCTGTCCCGTTTCATCTTCCCGCCGACGGGCCGGACCAATACTGGAACTTCGTGCTCCGGCCGAAGGCGAACCGTCCGCGCTGGGTGAAAGCGGTCGAAGTGCGGCCGGGTAATCTTCGTGCCGTGCACCATGCGAACCTGCTCATCGATATGCGTCTCGATCATGAGCGCGAGGTGCAGGTCCGGGGAAAGGTTCAGGATGACGGCTTCCCGGGTATGGACGTGGCCAACGACTCGGGCTCGCTCGAATCCGACAGCCATTTCCTGTTTTGGAAACCAGGTGGGAGGCCTCCCGCCGAGCCCGCCGGCATGGCCTGGCGCCTCGACCCCGGAGCCGATCTGGTTCTGAACGTCCACATGCGGCCGACGGGCAAGCCGGAGGTGGTGCAGCCGTCCATAGGGCTGTACTTTGCCCCCGGACCCGCGACCAAACATCCCATGTTGCTTCCCCTCGAGCACGATGGCGCTCTGGACATCCCTGCGGGCGCCGCGGACTTCCTGATCAGCGACGACTTCGTGATTCCCATGGATATGGATGTGCTCGCGGTTTACCCACACGCTCACTACCTGGGCCACCTGTTGGAAGGCTATGCCACATTGCCCGGCGGGACGCGCAAATGGCTGATCCGCATTCCGGATTGGGACCCGAGCTGGCAAGCCGTCTACCGCTACAAAGAGCCCGTTTTCCTTCCCAAGGGAACTGTGGTTTCGATGCGCTACCACTATGACAATTCGGCCGCCAATCCGCGCAACCCGAATCGGCCTCCGCAACGCGTGCGCGATGGCAACCAGGCTACAGACGAGATGGCCCACCTGTCACTGCAGGTTCTGCCTCGCGGCCCACAGCAGCGGGGCGAGGAACTGCACGAAGCCATCATGCGGCATCGCCTGAAGAAATATCCGGGCGACTTCATCGCGCAATACAACCTGGGGAGCGCTATGCTTGCGCGCGGCAACAAAGCGGACGCTATCCGTTATTTGCGCGGCGCGGTCGCGGCCCAGCCCGATCATCCGATGGCGTTGGACGCATTGGGAACCGCGCTGTTTTCGGCCGGAAATGTGATGGAGGCCGGCGGTTTATTTGAACGGGCTCTCCGGGCGGACGCCGGCTATGCCAAAGCGCGCTTCCACCTGGCCTTGGCGCTCGCCGTCCAAAAACGCTGGGAACCCGCGGTCGCCGAATTCCGCAAAGTACTCGCGGGCAATCCCGGCGACGCGGGCGCGCGGCAACAATTGGGCCTGGCGTTGCGCGAGTGGGGTTCCGAGTGCACCGTCAAGGGCGAGCTGGAACAAGCCGCAACGCATTGGCGGGATGCCCTGAACTTCCGGCCGGACGACGCACAACTGCACAACAATCTGGGTGCCGTGCTGGCGCGGCTCGGCCGGTTCGAGCAAGCAGTGCTGGAATTCGAAGCGGCGCTGCGCCTCGATCCCAACCTGGAACCGGCTCGGAAGAATCT
>JASHOO010000403.1 GCA_030041035.1 Bryobacteraceae bacterium
CGTATCTGATTAACCCCGGCTCGGTCGGCCAGCCGCGCGATGGCGATCCGCGCACCGCTTACATCTTCTACGACCCGAGCGATAAGTTCCTCCTCTATCGCCGAGTTCCCTACGACATCACCACCGCGCAACAGAAGATCCACAACGCGGAATTACCGGACATCCTGGCCCACCGCCTCGCCCTGGGGCGTTGAGCCAGCGCCGGATTACACCACCGTTGCCGCCCGATATCCAAAGCATACATTGACCCCTCGATCCGCCGGCGTCAGCATATTAGCAGGCTGTCCGCAATGGAGCCTGACGCCGGACCGACGGTAATTCGCAGGCCCGGCGGCCGAAGTTTGCCATGAGCTCACCGCCAACGGTTCCGAAGCCAACAGATCCAGGCACTAAGGGTAAATCCGGCCAGCGTCTCCACGCGCGCCTTTCCATCCAACGCCAGGTTCATCTTTCCTGGCAGGATCGTCAGGGAACCCGAATTCTTCAGGCGCGCGCCATCGACATCAGCCGGTTCGGAATGCTGGTAGAAACGGACAAGGCTATCGCCCCCGGCACGCTGGTCGCCGTGCAGACTCACTCGACCCTCATCGGCAGGGCTTGCGTCCGGCACTGCACCCCGAAAGGCGCGAGGTACAGAATCGGGCTGCACATGCCCGACCGCATGCTCCGCGACCTTTGAAGCACTGCGTCCTCTGTTGCAGGCGAAGATTGCCGTTTTTCGTGTAACGATCTCGCGGGTCCCGTCACTATCCCACACGAGGGCCGAGATGAATGACCGGAAGGCCTCCGAGAACTCTGCGGACCACACTATCGTCCTCAGGCTGGATGAGTTCCCGGAGCTGGCTGCCGCTCTGCACCGTGGTGACTACGTGACCGCACGCAGGATCTGCTCCCAGCTATTCGATTTGGACTCCGGCGCAATCACTCCCCAGCGCCGCCCCGCACCAATCCCGTCACCCAAGCGGACGTGTTCGTAGAGCGCGTCCGCTCCTTGCCTCCCGAACTTCCCACCGTCCGGCTTCGCCATCTCAGGCACGTCCTGCCTCACCGGACGAAGCGCACTGCGCCAGAAGTGCATCCAGTTCCGTGAAACTCCCTGTGCCCTCCATGGGCCCCATACGCGTCACGGCCAATGCACCGCTGGCGCAGGCGTAGCGCAACGACTGCTCGACCGGCATATGCCGCTTCCGGCAGGTCACATAAGTGGCGTCAAAGCAGTCGCCGGCGCCGGTAGGGTCAATCTCGTCAACCGCCAGCGCTGGCATGACCAATCGTTGCCTGGCGTCGTAGTACTCGCACCCCTGCCTGCCGCGCTTGACCACGATCTCCTGAATCCCCAGGGCCAGCAGTTCTTCGATGGCAGCTTGTTCAGCACTGGATTTCACCAGAAGCGTCAATTCCGGCCCGCTGGGCAAAAAGATGTCGGTGTGCTTCAGAATGGAAGCCAGCGTTTCGCGGATCTCCGGCGTACGCAGTATCTCTTTTCGGATGTTCGGGTCAAACGAAACACTGCCGCCCTGATGTTTGACAATTTCGACAGCCTTCCCGATAGCCTCCCGGATGCCGGGCGAAAATAAGGAGGAGCCCATCACGTGGAAGTGAGTGCAGTCCTTGAGCAGCCGCTCACTCACGTGCGACGCCGAGAGTTGGGCTGACGCACTGTTTGTAATATTGAAGACAAAGTGGCGCTCACCCGTCGCGTTGTAGGTAACGAAAGCGCTGCCGGTCACCGCGTCCTTCAGGACCATAACGGCACCGGTATCGACTCCATCCTGACGCAGCCGCTCGATGTTGAGCCAGCCAAAGTCGTCATCACCCACAGAGCTAATGATGCTGGCAGCCTGGCCCAAACGGGCCACCTGGTCGATAAATATCGCAGGGGCCCCGCTGGGAAAGGGGCCAACCAAACGACCGGGCGCGCGAAAGCTTTGCCCCGGCTCGGTAGCCATAATCTCCACCAGGATTTCGCCCAAGGTCATGATCTTGGCCACGGCATTCCGTCCTTTCTGTACGTCCGGCGGCTCAGGAGCGGTGTTTCTTACTCTGAACGTCGATGCCGACCGCCGCCAGGATAACGAGACCCTTCACAATCAACTGATAAAAGTAGGGCACGCTCAGCAGGTTCATTCCATTGTTGATCACGCCGATGATCAGCGCCCCCACGAGCGTGCCAGTCACGGTGCCGTAACCGCCACTCAGACTCGTGCCGCCCAGGGCGGCCGCGGCGATGGCGTCCAGTTCGTAACCCATGCCGGCATTGGGCTGCGCCGAATAGAGGCGGGCGGTCAGCAGCACGCCACTGATGCCTGCCATCAGACCGGATAGCATGAAGATGAGGGTCCTCAGTCCGCGCACGTTGACGCCGGAGTAAAGCGCCGCCTCGGGGTTGCCGCCGGCCAGGTACACTTTACGGCCAAACACCGTTTTTGACAGGATGAACTGATTCGCCACGAACAGCACCAGTAGAGTCCAGATCGGCAGCGGCACCGACAGAAGACTTCCGTTGCCAAGACGCACAAAGCGCTCGTTCTCAACCGTAATGGGTACGCCGGCCGATAGGATATAGGCGAGGCCTCGAAAGACTCCCATGGTCGCCAGCGTGACGATGAACGACGGAATGCTGAGGAGCGAGGAGAGCACACCGTTGATCGCGCCCAGCGCCAAGCCCGCCAGCAGAGCGAGCGGGAGAACGATCCAAAGCCACAGCCCGTGCTCGAGACCCAGAGCGGCGACGGTACCGGTCAGCGCCACTGTCGCCCCGACCGACAAGTCAATTTCGCCGAGAAGCAACACATACGTCATGCCAAAAGCGAGGACGGCGGTAATCGACACCTGCAATACGATGTTTAGCAGGTTGCCCACGGCCATGAAATTTCGGGACAGCCGCCAGAACAACACGACCAGCACCAGCAAGCCGGTGAGGATCCCCCCATACTGCTTCACCCACCCGGCGCTGCGCCGCCTGGGCGCGCCGGAAACGACCGGGGCGACGTTTCCCGTGTTGGCAACCTCGGGCTTGGACGGGATCATGCAGAGACGGCTCCGGTGGCGTACGACATCACTTCCTCCTGGGACAAACCGGCGGTGCCGAGTTCTTTCACGATTCGCTGTTCCCGCATGACGAGCAGGCGGTCGCTCATGGAGAGCACCTCCGGAAGATCCGACGACACCAGGATGACGGCCGTCCCGGCAGCAGCGAGTTCCCGGATCACGGTATAGATCTCATATCTCGCGCCCACGTCAATACCGCGGGTCGGTTCGTCGAGAATGAATATGCGGGGCCGTAAGCCCATCCACTTGGAGAACACAATCTTCTGCTGGTTGCCGCCACTCAACTCGCCGACCGCCTGCTCGGGACTCGCGGTCCTGATCTTCAGGCGTGATAAGGCGTCGCGGGTCATTCGCGCCTCTGCGCTCGCGTTGACCACTCCGAATCGCGCGCCGCCGTGCTGGAAATAGACCATGTTGATGTTGCGGGTGACGGAATGCCCGAGCACTAAACCTTCTTCCTTGCGGTTCTCAGTGACATAGGCGATATCGTGAGCGATGGCATCCGCCGGCGACCGCAGCAGCACGGGTTGGCCGTCGATGAGGATCTCACCCGCCGCTCGCCGAATGCCGAAAAGTGCTTTCATGACTTGAGTGCGGCCAGAGCCGATCAGTCCAAAGATGCCCAGTACTTCACCGCCGCGCACCGAAAATTCCACAGCGTGAAGCTGGCCGCAGAAGCTCAAACCTTTGACGTCCAGCATCGGCGGCCCTGCCACAGGAGGTTCGGCCCTCCGCAGCGGATAGAGGTGGCGCATCTCACGCCCCACCATAAGCGCGATCAGCTCGTCGAGGCTCGTGTCCTGCTTTGGCAATGTGCACAAAAGGCGGCCGTCACGCATGACGGAAATCTTGTCGGAGATGCGCATGATCTCCTCCAGGCGGTGTGAGATGTAGATCACAGCCTTGCCTTGCGCTGTCAGCCGCTCCATCACGCCGAATAGCATGTCGACCTCGCTGTGACTCAACGACGAGGTAGGCTCGTCCAGAAGGAGGAGGCGCGACCGATAACTGAGCGCTTTGGCAAGCTCCACCAACTGCCGTTGGGCCATCGAAAGGTCCGACACGGGAGTTTCCGCGTCCAGCGTGATCCCGAGCGATGTCAGCAGCTTCCGCGTGTCGAGCAGTAATTGCCGCCGGTTCACGATACCGAAGCGGTGCGGCTGATGATTGGCGTAGATATTTTCGGCAACCGAAAGGTTGTTAGCCAGGCTCAATTCCTGGTAAACAACGGAGATGCCCTGGCGGCGCGCATCTCGCGGGCCGGCAAACACGGTTTCCTTGCCCTCCAGGAGAATGCGGCCCCGGCTCGGCACGTACACGCCCGCGAGAATCTTCATAAGCGTAGACTTGCCGGCACCGTTCTCGCCGAGCAGTGTGTGCACACGCCCGGCGTGGACGGTCAGCGAGACGTCCTTCAGCGCTTCAACCGCGCCGAACGATTTGTCGACCGAGCGGGTCTCCAATGACGGTGCGCCCGCCCCATCGGCCGGTGTCGTGTGCCGCATGCTCAGTTCTTCGACGGCCGCGTATAGACGCCCGGCACGACCGGAATCACCTTGCTCACTTTTTGGCCTTGGAGCACCTTCACCGCCGCGTCAACCGCCATGGCGCCCATCTTCTCCGG
>JASHOO010000404.1 GCA_030041035.1 Bryobacteraceae bacterium
AGGCAACGAGAGTCAGTGCGGCTGGCTCAAAGACAGGTTCGGGCTTTCCTGGCAGATCGTGCCGGCGCGTCTGGGCGAACTTATTAAACACCCGAAGGCGATGCAGGCCATGCTGAAGATGAGGAAGCTGGATATCGCAGAGCTGGAGCGGGCGGCGCGGGAGTGAGGCACGAATTCGACCCAGGGTGAGAATGGGCGCTTTGGTTTCATCACACTTCACCGATTCTAGACTAAGTTCGTCCGAAGCTCGCGATCGTTGATCTCAGGAGTCACGCACCACGTACAGCTCCACCAACTCGATTTGCGCGCTCCGGATTTGCGCCTCGAGGGCGGTGTAGCGGACCAGGTGCGCGGCGTCGCGAACGCGCTGGGACTCGGGTACGGTGAGCGGCAGATGGTACACGTCGGCGCGATCTCGGTAGGAATAGCCGCCATAGCTGGAGGCGGTGGATTCGGCGATGGCCATGAGGTGATCCCAGAAGCTTTGGCGGCGCAGCAGGCGAGCGAGGGGGCCGCGGCGGATGGCGGCTTCGCGGGGGATCGTGATCGGCTGGCGCGGACCGCGAAGGATAACGCGGGTGCATTGAGTCGAGATGAACGGGCGGGCGGGGTCGGGATCGGGGAAGGCGGCGAGCAAGGAGCGGACGCTTGCCATATCCGCCTCCCAACCGGCCCAGCGGAAGCGGGAAGCGCCGTTGACGAGGGTGCCGCGTAGAAGCAGGTCGCAAATCCGCGCCTCGTCCTTGCCGGTGACGCCGAGCATGTGCTCGACCAGATCGCGCAAGGGCATTTCCTGCACGACGACCGGGGTGAGCGAGACGTATTCCGCGGCTTCCGAGCTGAGTTTGACGCGGACGGTCTCGGGTAGAGGCATGCGCCGATTTCAAGCTAGCATAGGTGCAGGCCGGGCATGCCCGGCCACGCATGAGGATCAAGAGTGAGTGAGGCACTGGCCAAGGTTCAGGCGGAACTGGCGCGTTATGAGCATGCGCTGGTGCAGTTTTCGGCGCGCGAGAAGAACGGTGAGGTCGAGCTGGTGATCGGGTTGAAAGACAACACGCTCGGGCTGCACACGTACTATGCGCCGTTGCATCCGCGGGACATCGAGCATCCGCAATTTCCGTGGACGCTACAACGTTACCTTTACGACTGCCTGCACGATTACCTGGTCGAGATGTTCATCCGGACGCCGCAAAGCCGTAATTCATGACGCCGCTGGGAGAGATTCTGCGCGACGAGATCCGGCGCGATGGGCCGATTTCATTTGCGCGGTTCATGGACGCGGCTCTCTATCATCCGGAGTTTGGGTACTACCGGCGCGTGCGGGACCCGTTCGGGATTCGTGGTGATTTCTACACAGCGGAGCAGCTTCAGCCCGTGTTCGGCATCCTGATTGCGGAACAAATCCGGCGCCTCCGTACGTCGATGGGCGATGTGGAGGAGTTCACGGTCGTGGAGTTGGGCGCCGGGCGCGGCGAGATGGCGGGCGCGCTCAGCGAATTTCGGTACGTACCCGTCGAGATGGGCAGCAGGTTGCCCGAAGGCATTCGCGGCGTGGTCTTCTCGAACGAGTTCTTTGACTCGCTGCCCGTCCATGTGGCGGTGATGCACGGCGGAGCGGCGCGGGAGCTGCGCGTGGGGTTCGCAGGTGAATGGTTCACGTGGGTGGAGGCGGGTTCCGCACCGGAAGAAGTGGAATGCTATCGAAGGACATATCTCGGTCCGCTCACCGAGGGACGCGTTTTCGAGGCGGGACTGGAAGCATTGAAGTGGCTGGACCGGATTTCGGCAGCGCTTGAGTCCGGGTACGTGTTCAGCATCGATTACGGTTACACGGCAAAGGAACTGGTGCGCTTCCCGAGCGGGACGCTGATGAGCTACCGGCGGCACCAGGCGCTCAAAGACGTACTCAAAGACCCGGGAGAGCAGGACATCACGGCGCATGTCTGCTTTTCCGCGCTGGAAGGATACGGAAACCAGGTGGGTTTGGAAAGGGTGGCGCTTAAGCCGCTGGCGCGCACGCTGGTGGAGGCCGGCGAGGCGGATCAGTTCGCGCGAGCGCTTGAGGCGGGTTCGCCCGGGGAGGAGCAACAGCGGCGTTTACAGTTAAAGCAGCTTCTGTTCGGCATGGGGGAGACGTTCTGGACGCTGATTGAGCGCCGGCAGGTGCGGGAGTGATTTGGGCCAATAAAATTGGGCCGGAAAAAGAAAAGGCCCCGACGAATCGGGGCCTCAGGTCGAACTCGATTGGTGTCCCTGTGCGGGACGCCGCCGCACTACTTTTTCTTCTTGGGGGCGGCTTTCTTCTTCGCCTTCTTGGTTGCGTTCTTCATCGATTGATTCTCCCTAACATCAAATTTTGCGATCCTGAAAATCGCAATGTGATTCATATATAAGGTGGTTCGGGAAGAATGTCAAGAGAAAAATGCATTTCACGACCCCGAAACCGCAACTCAGACCGTCGGCGGCGCGTACATTCGAGCATGCGGATGGCGATGGCGCTCGCGATGGCATGCGCCGCAACCGCTCAAACGCCTGATGCGCACGCGATTGTGGAGCGTTCGCTCACAGCAAACGACGAAAACTGGAAAGTCGCGCGCAACTACACTTTCCTGGAACGCCAGGAGGAGCGCCGGCTCGATACGGCGGGTCACGTGAAGTCGAAGGAAGTAAAAACTTACGACGTCACGCTGCTGGAAGGCTCTCCTTATGAGCGATTGGTGGAGCGCGATGACCATCCGCTCCCGCCAGCGGAGGAAAAAGCGGAACAGGAGAAGCTCGACAAGAGCATTGCGGAGCGGATGAAGGAATCGCCGGCGGAACGCGAGCGGCGGATCGCGGATTTCGAGAAGCGGCGCAAGCGCGAGCAGGACACCATGCGCGAAGTGGGGGACGCGTTCGATTTCAAAATCGCCGGCCAGGATCGCGTGGATGGGCGCGACGTTTGGATTCTGGATGCCATCCCGCGGCGCTCGTATCACGCGCGCAGCCGCGATGCCAAGGTTCTGCCACATGTGCGCGGGAGGCTGTGGATTGACAAGCAGACCTACCACTGGGTGAAGCTGGATGCCGAAGTGATCGACCCGGTGACGTGGGGATTGTTTCTGGTGCGGCTGGACAAGGGGGCGCACGTGGAAATCGACGAGACGCGGGTGAACGACGAGGTCTGGCTGCCCCGGTTTGTCTCGATCACCGCCTCGGCGCGCCTGGGCATTTTCAAAGAGCTTCGCGTGCAACAGGAGACCACGTACAAGAATTTTCGCAAGTTCCAAACCGACTCGCGCATTGTGGAGAACAGGTTCTAGGTGTCAGGTGCCAGGGTCCGGACGAACCGCCTCTCACGAAAATCGTGAGCGGCGGCGTGCTACTCGATATATAGCGGCCGCCTGATGATGGCGGAGGCTGTTTACTTTGGTAAGCCGGCCACCGGCGCCGACGTCTCCGGTTGGCGCGAAGCTCGAACCCTCGGCCTTCCAAGCGAATCCAGCAGGCGCCGGCTGGCCGCGGCCACTTCGGCGACCGCAAGATCGAAAGTCGCCTGATTCGCCTGCGACGGATGATGATACCCGCTGATCTTGCGGACGAATTGCAGCGCGGCGGCGTTCAACTCCTCGGCGGACGCCGGTGGTCCCGTCCTCCGCAAAACCTTAATACTTCTGCACAAGCCGTCCCCCCGAGAGCTAAGACTCAATCACAATCGAGTCTCATGCGCTCTTTGCTCCAGCACGGTGTCTCCTCCGCCTGGCTGTGTTGAGTATATCAACGCCGAAACTCGACGCGTCTACCAGGAGTGTGAATTCGCAGTGCACGGAAGGCTGTGCCACACTGGTAGCTGGAACGATGAGTGAGAAACTGGACCTCCGCGAAAAGGGCGGCGTCCGAGACGGTGTACAGCAAGCTTCTGACCGGCGGCTGTTTATGCAGCTTCTGGCATTCGGTGACGCGGAGGATACGTCATCGCTCGTGCATGCGCTCGAAACGGAACGATTCCCCGGGGTGCTCTACCTCGACGCGAACGATTCACGCGGCGTGGGCCTGTTGAGTTGGAGTGACGATGCCAATTTTTTCGTGGGACGGCTGCGCGAGTTTTTGCTGAAACCCGCGTTCGGAGCGCTGACACCTAAGCTGGAGTATTCGATGCTGGGGCGATCGTATGCCTTGGGGCACGAACCCGACCTCGATGACTGGCTGCTGGAAAAGCCCAAGCGCACCGTGACCGATCCGGCAGAGCGTTGGGCGGTGTGGTATCCGTTGCGCCGCTTGGGCGCGTTTTCCACGCTTCCGCCGGAAGAGCAAGCGCCGATTCTGCGCGAACACGGCAAAATCGGCCATTCGTTCGGCGAATCCGGCCTGGCACACGATGTCCGCCTGGCCTGTTTCGGACTGGACAAGAACGATAACGATTTTATTATCGGGCTGATCGGTTCCGAGCTGTTTCCCCTCTCCGCCTGTGTGCAATCCATGCGCAAAACCAGGCAGACCTCGCAGTATATTCAACAGATGGGCCCATTCTTTGTGGGAAAGGCACTTTGGCAGAGTTCACTATGAAAAAGACGCTCCTTCTTTTTGCCGGCGCCGCCCTGGCTCTATCGGCGGCTCCGCAGACTTTCACCGGCGTCATCACCGACGCCATGTGCGGCAAGGATCACTCCATGATGGGCGTCAAGCCCGATTCGAAGTGCGTCATCGAGTGCGTGAAAGACGGATCGAAGTACGCGCTGGTCGTGGGCGATAACGTGTATGACCTGAGCGACCAGAAAACGCCGGAAAAATTCGCCGCGCAAAAGGTGAAGGTCACGGGCACACTCAACGGCAAAACCATCCAGGTCCAATCCATCACCGCAGCGAAGTGAAGCTGTTGTGATATAGTGCCTTGCTGCCGTGCCTCGGGTGCGCGGCCCGCGCTGCATCGCGCTCAATTTATCGCCATGATCCAT
>JASHOO010000405.1 GCA_030041035.1 Bryobacteraceae bacterium
GCGAGAGTTGAACTCGCACCCTCTGGGTGAGGGCCAGAGATCCTGCCGTTAGACGACAGCCCCAAAATTGGCGCGGCGTGAATGGAAACCGTTTCGACCCACCCGGACCAGTCCGATCCAGTCGTAAGTAGCTGATTCTAGGTAGGTGCAGGCCGCCCTTTTCTGCCCAATGGCCCCCACGGAAGCCCACGGTGTGATCAATGTGTGATCAAACCCATCTTCTATCGGGTGCGATATTTGCCCTTGAGATGCGCTACTAGATCGTTGCTCAGTCGCTTTGCGGGAACCTGTTCAGGTACGCGCGCAACTCGTCCCGCACTTTACGAAAAGCCCCCAGCCGCTCTGCATCCGAGCCCTCGACTGCGGCCGGATCGTTGAAGCTGTGATGCAGCCGCGTAGCCTTGCCGAAGAACACCGGGCAGCTTTCCTTCGCGTTGTCGCAGACCGTCAGCACGTAATCGAAATCCTGCCCCACGAACTCATCCACATGCTTCGAGCGGTGCGGAGTAATGTCAATGCCGACTTCCTCCATGACCGTTATCGCCTCCGGGCGAACGGCGCTTGGCTTCGTGCCCGCGCTATCCACCGTGAAGCGGTCTCCGGCGTCGTGCCGCAATAAACCTTCTGCCATCTGCGACCGCGCCGAATTTCCCGTGCACAGGATCAGCACCCGCTTCTTATCTACCATGTGAAACTTCCCTCTCGCTGTGAGGCACCACGACATCCGGCGCCTGTTTGGGCAACGACGGCACCAGCCAGCGGAAAAGGAACGTCGCGGCGAACGCGCCCGCGAGCTGAGCCGCCATAAAGCCCGGAGCATCCGCGGGCCGGATGCCGGCGAAAGAATTCGTAAAGGCCCGCGCGAGCGTCACGGCGGGGTTCGCGAACGACGTGGACGCCGTAAACCAGTATGCGCCGGTAATGTAGAGCCCGACTGCAAAAGGCACGGCTTCCGTACGCAGCCGACCGCAGCCCCAGATAACGGAGAGAAGCCCAAACGTGGCGATAAATTCACTAAAAAGCTGAGAGCCTCCCGCCCGAACCTGCTGCGATACCTGGAGGACTGGTTCCGCGAACATCAGATGGGCAGCCCATACGCCGAAAATCGCGCCCGCCGCTTGCGCCGTGATATAGCCCGGAACGTCGCGCCAGCGCATTCCGCCCTGGCTTGCGTCGGCGAGCGTGACCGCAGGGTTGAAATGCGCGCCGGAAACCGCGCCGAAAGTAAAGATGAGCGTTACCAGCGTCGCGCCTGTCGCCAGTGTATTCGCGAGAAGCGCGATGGCGACGTTGCCGCCGCTCAGGCGCTCGCCCATAATGCCGGAGCCAACGACAGCCGCCAACAGCAGCGCCGTCCCCAGCAATTCTCCGATAAGACGCCGGGCGAGGGTCATGAGCAACAGCCCGGCGCGCAGCAGCCTACCGGCTTTTGCGCGCGCACAAAGGCGCTCATGAACTTGTCTTGTACCAGCGGCGCGATCGCATCCACGTCTAGGCCTTCGCCTGTTAGAAATTGCCGCGCATCTTCGATGCTGTAAATGCGCGTGGGTTCAATGTCGATCGCATCGAACCCGGCCTTCGCCAGCAGCTTGACGTAGTCCATTTCTTCAAGCGCTCCCGCGATGCAGCCGACCCACAGCTCCATGCTTTTCCTGACTTCGGCCGGAACTTCGCCCCGCACGATGACATCGGAGACCGCAAATCGGCCGCCCGGCTTCAGCACACGGAAAGCCTCTCGCATCACGCGGTCCTTGTCGCCTGAGAGGTTGATAACGCAATTCGAGATGATGACATCGACCGAGTTGTCGGGTAGCGGGATATTTTCAATCTCTCCCTTGAGAAACTCAACATTGGCGAGGCCGCTCTTGCGCTTGTTCTCTTCAGCGAGCGCCAGCATTTCATCGGTCATGTCGAGACCGTAGGCCTTTCCCGTCGGGCCGACGCGCTTTGCCGAGAGCAGCACGTCGATGCCGCCACCTGAACCCAAGTCGAGGACGGTCTCACCCGGTTTCAGCTCAGCGAGGGCCGTGGGATTGCCGCAGCCAAGCGAGGCTGCGATCGCTTTTTCGGGCAACTCGCCTGCCTGTCCGGCATCGTATAGGTCGGATGTAATCGGGTCGCAGGATGCCGACGCCTCGCCCTCGCAGCAACTCGTCTTAGAGCAGCAGTCCGCGGGCAGTCCAGCACCGGTACGCACGCGCCTTGCCGCTTCGCCGTACTTCTCTTGAACGATTTCCTTGATCGTGCTCATTACCTGCCCTCCTTATGCGTGCTCTTCTACGAACGCCGCCACGCGCTGCCGAATGTCGTCGCGCACCCGGCGCAGAGCCTCCCGACGCTCCTCCCGCGTGACAGCTTTCGAAGGGTCCTCAAGATCCCATTGCAGCCGCCAGATTGCACCCGGAAAGACCGGGCAGGTGCGTTCCTTCTCCCGGTCGCACAGCGTCACAAGATAGCTGACCCGCCGCCCCAGAAACCGGTTCACCGCCTTCGTCTCCTGCGTAGAAATATCAACGCCCACCTCGCGCATCACTAAGACCGCGTCCGGATCGAGCGGCGTTTCCTCACTTCCGGCGCTCATCACGTCAAACCGGTCTCCTGCCATGGTCCGCAAAAACCCCTCGGCCATCTGCGTCCGGCGCGAATTGCCGGTGCAGAGAAACAGTACTTTCGGCTTAATCATGAAGTCCTCACTTGCAGCAGACGATCTTCTGCGGCTCTATCGCCTTGTTCCGGGTGCAGCACTCGGCGTAAAGAAACCCGAGCAGCTCTTGAAGGGCCTCAGTGTTAGCCGAATACCAGAGGTAGGTGCCCTCGCGCCTGACGCGCACGAGATCTTCGTTTTTCAGTTTTTCGAGATGATGCGACAGGGTGCTGGAGGGTATACCCAGTTCCTCACCAACCTCACCGACGACCATCCCCTCGGGATGAGCGCTTAAGAGAAGCCGGACAATACGCAGGCGCGGTTCCGTACCCATGGCCGAAAGCATATCCGCGTAGCGGGCAATCAGTTCAGGGTCTTCCTTCCTGGCCATGCGTCCCTCCTTAGGCTATACTTCGATAGTAGTAGAACTATGGAGAAAGTCAAGAGGGCAAGCTGGTCCGCTGATTTTCCGAACGCTCATGCCATCGGTTAAGGCTAGGGCGCGTGAAAGTACCGTGGACTAAGGTGCCTTCCTTGCCACATTCTGGATGGGCATACCATCTCGGATTTCATCCGTTGGCCGCCGTAGTACGATATCGCCCGGCTTCAGATTACCGATCACTTCCACGAGATCTCCCTCGGTCACGCCTTTCTTGATGTCGACCCACTCCGCACGCCCGCTCTGATTCCGTATCACGAACGTCCGTTCGGTGGTGGTGACCACGCTCGTCCTTGCCACGAAAAGTGAGGGGCGTGCGCGACGGACGGGCCATTTCACAGCCGGGTACATACCGGGGGCCAAGGACCCATCGCGATTCATCACGTCCAGTTCGATAGGCATGGTGCGCGTCTTTTGATCGAGTGCATGAGAAATGCGCGCGATTGTCCCTGAGTAGCTTCGTTCCGGCCAGGCGGGGACCTGAAAGGCAACACTTGCCCCGTTTACGACCCCACTGACATCCTCCTCCGGCACCGGCACCACAAGCCGAAGGTGCGTTACCTGCTGGATTACCAGAAGAGCGACATCGTTCCCCGGACCCACCAGAGCACCTGGATGGATCAGGCGGTCAGTCACCACGCCGTCGAATGGCGCCGTGATTTTCAGATAGCCTTGCAGATCCTGGAGCGCCCGGACGGCCGATTCCGTCGCCCGACTCGCTTGCAGGCGGGAATTCAGTAGCGCCTTAGCGGCATCAACCTGTTTTTCCGCCTGGATGAGTTCGTTGCCCGCGATCGCACCGGGGGTTTCAGCAGCCTGCTCAGTGCGATCGTACGTGCTTTGAACTGCCAGTTGAGCCTCGGCTTGCAGGCGGTCCGCCTCGCTGGCCTGCACTTTTGACTGAGCTTCGGCAATCTGCGCGGCCATCTCCGGTGCGCTCATTTCGACAAGCAAATCACCTTGCTTGACGAAACTGCCGCGATCCACCAGAATGCGATCCACGTAGCTCGGAACCTTGGCATGAAGCGAGACGCTCAGGAAGGGCAGAAACTCGCCCGGCAATTCGACGGTTCGCGACACCGTTCTGGACACGACCGGAGCCATGTCTCCGGTTTGCGCTCGGCCAAGTTGCGCAAGCAATCCGAGAATGCAAATCGGGAAGAGGAAAGTTCTAGTGTGCTTCATAGTATCGGCTCGCGGGGTCCATCGGATTGAGCGACGGCGACGTCACGGATGCCCTCCGCTGCAGGATGGCGTAGATCGAGGGAAGGATCGTCAATGTCGCGAAGGTGGATAGGAGCAGGCCGCCGATGACGGCACGGCCCAGCGGCGCCGACTGAGCGCCACTCTCGCCAAATCCGATCGCCATCGGCAGCATGCCGAAAATCATCGCCGCCGCCGTCATTAAGATCGCCCGAAGCCGGCTTGAGGCGCCCTCGCGTGCTGCATCCATAACGGGGCTGTTGTCGTGGCGAAAGCGCTCCGAAAACGTGATCAGCAAAATCGAGTTCGCGACCGCAATGCCGATCGCCATAATGGCGCCCATGAAAGATTGAATGTTCAACGTCGTGTTAGTCACCCGCAGCATCAGGAGAACCCCGCACAGCACTGCGGGAACCGTAAGAACGATCGCGAGCGCTAGCCGCATTGACTGGAAATTCGCAGAAAGCAGGAGGAAAATCACGACGACGGCGAGCAACAGGCCAATACGCAAACCGGAAATGGTCTGCTCCAGCGGCGGGATCTCCCCCTTTATGACGACTTTGACCCCTTTTGGCGGCTCCGCGGCTCCGGCCAGCGCCTGGCTCAGTTTTAGCGCAGCCTCTCCCAGCGTGATTCCGTGAATGTTCGCCGTCAGGCTGACTATATGTTGGCCGTTGAAACGCTCAATCAGCCCCGGCATCGTTCCAAGCTTCATCTGCGCAATGTTTGTCAGCTCTGTGTCCCGGTGCCCGTCCAGCATGATCGGAAGTTCACCGACGCTTTCAACGCTTTGCATCCGATTCTGCGGCATCTCGACCTGAATCTGGAACGCGTTGCCCGAATTCGGATCGCGCCAGTAGTTCGGCTGCGTGAACCGAGAGGAGGATGTCGCTGGAACAACCGAACCTACGACGTCCGCCATGGTCAGCCCGAATTGGCCCGCCCGTTCGCGATTGATGTTAATGTCCAGCGTCGGGTAGTTGTACTCCTGCGCAAATTGCAGATCCCTGATGAAATCCAGTGTTGCCAGTTGGGATTGAATTTTCTGAGCATATCCATAATCATTCGCGAGGCTGGCTCCCTGCACGGCTACCTCGATAGGCGTGGGAGAGCCGAAGCTCATGACCTGAGACACAATGGCGGCGGCTTCAAACGAGACTTGGCAGGCAGACAATTCCCGCCGAAGGTCCGCCCTGATGTGCTCTCGCAGACCTTCGCCACGCGGCGTATCGGGTTTCACGGCGACCTGGATGATCGCTTCCTGGGGTCCGCTGGTGAACAAATGAATCAAGTCCACCGGATAGCTGGAAGGCACCACCCCCATGAAGTCGCTGGTGATTTGCACGTTGTCCCTGCCGGCGTCCTGTTGAATGACGTTGAGCGCGCGAAGGACGATGCGTTCGGTCTCCTCGATCCGGGTGCCGGCCGGAGCCCGCAACCGGACACGTAGCAGCGGAGCATTGGCATCGGGAAACAACTCTGTACCCATGCGCGGAAGCAGTACATAAAGTAGCCCGAAGGCCCCCGCGAGGTAAACGAGCACCAGGGGCCAGCGAAGCCGCAGCACGACGCGCAAATACCGCTCGTAGAATGACCGAAGATGCCCGAAAATCCCCTCGTGCTCTTCGCCGCGATGCGCCTCGCGCATCAGCCATGTCGAGAACACGGGCACCAGACTACTGGAGAGCAAATACGAAGCAATCATCGAGAATGCAACGGCCAGCGATAACGGCACGAAGAGCTGTCGGCTCACGCCGACCATGAAGAAAGAAGGTACGAAGACGGCGAGAACGCAAAACATCGAAAGCAACCGTGCCATCGCGGTTCGGCTGCATGCTTCCACTACCGCACGCGCGCGCGAAATCCCCGGAAGCATCTGTGTATGAATATTCTCGATCTCAACCGTTGCCTCATCCACTAAAACCCCGACAGCAAGCGCCAGGCCGCCGAGCGTCATTATGTTAATCGTCTGGCCCGTCGCCCACAAAAGAAGCACGGCGCTCAGCAGGGCGAAAGGGATGTTCAT
>JASHOO010000406.1 GCA_030041035.1 Bryobacteraceae bacterium
CGACTTCGGTATCGAGCCGCAGCCCCATGATGCGCAGAAGCTGGAGATACGCGCGGCGCTGGCTGTTCCGGGCGACCAGCAGCTGCTGCTGATCATTGGAAAGCTGCACCTTGGCGCGCGTCACTTCGATGCCCGTCCCGGTGCCGGCCTTCTTCTGATTTTCAGCCTGCGTCAGGACGGCATCCGAGAGGGTGACATTGGCCTTGGCCGTCTCGACATCGGCATCGGCCTTGATGGCGGCCAGATACGCGCGCGCCACCTGCCCCGCCACCTGCTCCTGCGCGGCATCCACATCAGACCTGGCGGCCGAAACAGCGACCTTCGATCCCTGGAAGCGGCGGATGCTGCTGAAGTCGAAGATGTTCTGCGTCACCGAAGCGCGCGCGTCCGCAGTCGAGAACGGGCCAACCAGCGTGGGAAAGCGAAAATCGGGAATCGGCACGTGGATCGAGGTGAGCCCCAGGGCCTCGAGGTTTTCAGTTTGGCTCCGGTCGTTGAAGGAAGCTTCGAAATCCGGCAGCAACGCAGCGCGCGCCTCGGCCGACCGCGCGCGCGCCTGCTTCCACGCCTCGGTAGAAATTTGGACCTGGGCGCTGCCTTCGGGCGACGTGGCAATCTCCACGGCGCGCCGCAAGCTCAGTTGCAACGGCGGCCGCTCCGCCGCATCCTGCGCAACCAGCGGCGCCGCCACCAGGCATAGGCATATGAATCGCATTTATTTCTCCTGAACCGCGGCCGCCACCGGCGCATGAAACCCGGCCGCCATGAAATTCACCAGCCGCTCAACCATTTCCTCTGCTCCCGACTCGACATAACCCTTGGGCTTGTCAAACAGGTGTGGACCGCGTAAAACCTGCGACATCGCACCGAACATGAACTGCACGCGCCAGAACAGCTCGTCCGGTGGCAGGTCCGGCAATGCGCGCTGCATCGCGTCCATGAAGCGTTCTACTAACGGTTGGAAGTGGCGCTTCAGCATGGCCGGCATGAGACCCTCCCCGTGTACCCGTCCCATCAGCTTCACGAATTGCGGATTTCCCTTCGCCATGCGGAAAGTGGGGGCAAGCACCGCCCGAATCACGTTTTCGACCGGAGCTGGCGCGGGCGCCGCTTCCTTTTCGTAGCGGTCGAGGAGCGCAACTCTCTCCTCATTCAGCGGTGTCGCCCCGCGCAGAACAATGGCGTCGAGCAGCTCTTCCTTGGAGCCGAAGTGGTAGTGGACCGCGGCGAGGTTGACGCCGGCTTCGAAGATCACGTGCCGCAGCGAGGTCGCTTCGTAGCCCTGCTCGCCGAAAAGGCGCTCGGCGATGTCTAGGATCTTGTCTTTGGTAGTTTGGCTCATTGAATCAGTCGATTGATTCAATTATGTGATTGAATCGATCGTCTGTCAATGATCTTGTGCTGGATTTAGGCTATGGCCGCGGCATGCTCCAGAATTGATGGATTTGCCACCAGCATCTCCTTCAGCGCCCGGCGATGCACTTTTCCTGAGAGCCCCTTCGGAAGTTCTTCTAAAAATAGGATGTTATCGGGCACCTTGTAGTCAGCAAGGTGCTGTCGAGCGAACAGCCGTAATGCTTGCGCATCCGCCGTTTGCCCCTTCCGCAACACCACAAAGGCCGCAACCGTTTCTCCGTAAACCGGGTGAGGTACTCCAACCACGCCCGCTTCCAGGACGGCAGGGTGCTTGTAGAGCGCTTCTTCAACTTCCTGTGGAGAAATGTTGGAACCGGCGCGGATGATGATCTGCTTCTTGCGCCCTTTGAACCAGTAGTACCCATCGCGGTCGCGAGCAGCTAAGTCGCCAGTATGCACCCAGCCGTCCTCGAGAGCGTCCTTGGTGGCCGCGGGGTCATTCCAGTATCCGATGAAGTTAGCGGCGCTTCGTACGACGATCTCGCCAGTTTCACCCTTGGGCACATCGCGGCCCCCGAGGTCCACCAGCCGAATTTCGAGTCCTTTCACGGGCACACCGATCGAACCCGGACGAACAGCACCGCTCGCATTGGACGTAATCGGTACGGCTTCCGTCATGCCATAACCTTCCCGCGGCTGTAACCCGAACAGGGCTTCGAAGCGATCCTGCAAAGCAACGGAAACCGTATCGCCACCAGCCAAAATCGTGCGGAGTGAAGTCACATCTCGCGGCTTCCGGGCTTGCTCTTCGACGACGAACTGCAAGAGCGCCGGGAGGCACACAGTGTACGTGCATCGGAATCGTTCGATGGCGTCTAGAACAGCCGCCGGGTCGAACGCCGGCAGAAGGACGGCCGAAGCGCCTGCCAGCACGGCTGGCATTACCACGCAATTCAGCGCGACTGCATGCATCATCTGCGTTGCGGCCAGCACTACATCATCCCTGTCTATCCCAACACGAGTCATGAGCACCGCAGTGTGGAAGAGCGAGCGGTGAGTGTGCGTAACCCCCTTGGGGTGCGCCGTTGTGCCAGAGGTGTAGAGGACTGCAGCCGGTGAATCCGGATCCACCACGGGAAGGGCCGAGGAGCGCCCGAATTCCAGTCGCGGAAGTTGGGTGAGGATCGGACAGCCCGCGCCCGCTTGCTCGGCCCATTTCGACAGAGCCGGGTCGCTGAAACACATCCTGGCCTGCGAGTGATCGAGAACATACCGGATCTCAGGCGGCTTCAGCCGCACATTAACCGTAACGGCGATCAGTCCTGCCTTGAACAGTGCAAAAAAGAGCTGCACCACCTCGATAGAGTTTGACCAATGAAGAGCTACGCGGTCACCCGGCCGCAAACCCTGGTCCAGGAACCACTGAGCCAATAAAGTGGACGACTCATCGAGTTCCCGGTAAGTCATCCGCGCATCACCGCAAAATAAAGCTACCTTGTCAGGATTGTTAGTGGCGTGAGAGTGGAGGACGCTGCTCAGGTTCATAGTGTAGCGATTATAGGCGCGGACCCAGACTAAGTGGTGAAATTGCGGTAGCTTCGCGGTGAAATTACCGTGGAAAGCGAAGAGGAATGAAACCAGGCCGCGTGATAAACTCGATACCCACGGTTCTCCGGTGCACGAGTTTCCGCCATTCCGACTGGATGTTGAGAACCAGTGTCTCTGGCGCGGCGAGGAGCGGATTACCCTCACCCCTAAAGCCTTCCATGTCCTGCACTACCTGGTCGAACGCGCAGGCCGGTTGGTAACTCAGAGTGAGATTCTGGAAGCTCTATGGCCCGATACCTTCGTTCAACCGGAGGTTTTAAAGAGTCACATCCTCGATATTCGCACCGCGTTGGGCGACGATGCGCGCAATCCGCTCTTTATTGAGACGCAACCGCGGCGCGGGTACCGGTTCATCGCTGGTATTCGTGCGGCTACACCGCCGGATCTAGTGGCAAGCGCCGTGCGCGCGCCCACCACGCTTGCTCCCATACCTTCAA
>JASHOO010000407.1 GCA_030041035.1 Bryobacteraceae bacterium
CCATTTCCTGCAAAGACGTAAGCGAAAGCGTGGCGCGTGGTCTCCACCGGCAGCGTTCTCCTGCGGCCCGGCGGCACCGACACGTCCAGATACATGGGATCGGCGGCGATGCCGTCCACGGGGCCTTTCTTTCCCCAAAAACTCCCGCAGACCACGCGCACAAGGGTGCCGTCGTCGTCCTGGACGTCCGGGATGTCGGCGGCCTTCACTTCCTGGTATCGCGGCGGTGTCATCTTGAGCGATGCCGGAAGGTTGGCCCACAACTGGAAGCCATGCATGCGGCCGGCCTGGTCGCCCTTGGGCATCTCCTGGTGGATGATGCCGCTGCCCGCGGTCATCCATTGCACTTCGCCGGCAGCGATGGCGCCATGGTTGCCCATGCTGTCGCCGTGCTGCACGGTTCCGGCGAGCACATAAGTGATGGTTTCGATGCCGCGATGCGGGTGCCAGGGGAAGCCAGCGAGGTAGTCCTCGGGAACGTCGTTGCGGAAATCGTCGAGAAGCAAGAAAGGGTCAAAGTCGGAAGTATTGCCGAACCCGAACGCGCGGCGCAGATGCACGCCCGCACCTTCGATGGTCGGTTTGGATCGGACGAGTCGCTTGATTGGCCGAAGGGACATGTTTCGCTCCAGTACTGCAAGTTTAGCGTGCGGGAGGGGAGCGGCGGATGGGTGGGTAGCGGATGGTAAGAAAGGCGACGAAAGCCCGCAGTTTGCCGTTGTCCAGCCTCGTGAGCCTTTTTTTTGGGGTGCGTCGTTTTGCGCAATTTCTTTGAGTCAATTCGCGCTTGAGTCGTAGCGGCCGCTGCATAATCAGGGGTCGGGTCGGTTCGGCTATCCCCTTGCAAATAGTTTGGTAAAGCCAACTGGCGGCGGGCGGAAGTAGTAGTTTCCGATTAGCCGCGCTGACGGAGGAGGCGAATATGCCGAACTTCAAACACATTCTGTTCCCAGTAGATTTCTCGCAGCAGTGCTGCAACGTGGCACCGTACGTTCTATGCATGGCGCGCCGGTACGGTGCGCACGTCAGCATGCTGCACGTGATGGAACTCCCAACCGGCGCCTATCCGGGGTGGCCGGCGCAGGCCGCCGTCATCGACTTCCAGGCCATGGCGGACGAGCGGAAGCAGCGCCTGGACTCCTATCTAAGAAATGAATTTGCCGAGGTTGCCACGACGCGGGTGATGCGGGAGGGCGACCCGGCGCACATGATCACGGATTATACGCAGAAAGAGCACGCGGATTTGATTATGATGCCCACGCACGGTTACGGGCCGTTCCGGCGGTTCCTGCTGGGTTCGGTGACGGCCAAGGTACTGCATGACGTGAAATGCGCGGTGTGGACCAGCGCGCACGCGCCTGAGACTCCGGCGCCGCCGGCGGGATATCGCCACATTTTGTGCGCGGTGGATTTCAGCGAGAAGGCGGCTCCGCTGATTGTGTGGGCGACGCGGTTTGCGCGGGAGCAGGGAGCGGCGGTGAAACTGGTGCACGCCATTCCCGCGGCGCAACCGCCGGACGGCATCGATATTGAAGGGCGCAAATTCCGGGCGTACCTGATTGATGTCTCCAAAGAAGAACTCGTAAGGGTGCAACAGGAGGCGGGTACGAACCTGGAGACGATCGTGGAAGGCGGCGAGGTGGCGCCGGTAGTGCGCAGGGTAGCCGAGGAGGGCGAGGCTGACCTGGTGGTGGTGGGGCGGGGCGTGCTGCAAGATTTCTTCGGGCGGATGCGCACGCACGTGTATTCCATTATTCGGGAAGCGCCGTGCCCGGTGATTAGCGTCTAGGGGCCGAGCCAGAGCAGGGGGACGAGTCCCAAAAGCGCAAGCGCCACCAACAGGCAGAGACTTCGCACACCCGTGGGGCGGTCGGAAATGGTGTAGGCGTAGATGCCTTTCGCTAGGTTGTTACTGGCCGCAGCAATGAGAATTCCGCAGGCGGCGACCGGGAGCTTTGCAGTCCCGCCGGCGGATGCGATCATGCCCATGATGTAGGGGTCAACGTCGGCCAGACCCATGAGC
Organism: Bryobacteraceae bacterium; assembly: GCA_030041035.1. Lineage (GTDB taxonomy): Bacteria > Acidobacteriota > Terriglobia > Bryobacterales > Bryobacteraceae > QHXW01. The sequence continues at coordinate 2,024 of JASHOO010000407.1, forward strand.
GCGCCTAAGGCGTACACTCCAACCTTTCCCAAATAAGCGGAAGCGAGGCGGGTGGCGACCAGCATGACCAGGAACAGGAGAGCGAACAGGAAGGCCGCGCGGAGTTCGAGAGGGTTCGCGGGCTGATACTCGCGCTTGACCATTCCAGAAGAACCATCGGTGCGCCGCGACCACAACCAGCCGCCGAGGCTGGCGAGCGCGGTGAGCGCGGCGAATGGCACTCCGACGAGCGCCAGAACGCTCCGGCTGAACAGACTCACCAGCACGATGATGCGCAAATACATCATGCCGGAGGCCACCAGAGTACAGCCGGAGAACAGATTTGGGCGGTTTTCGTGCTGTGCTCGCCGAGCGAGCACGACGGTGGTGGCGGTAGAGGAGTAGGCACCGCCAAGAATCGCCGCGAAAATCACGCCACCTCGTTCCCGGGTGGTCAGTTGCAAGACGTAGCTGCCGTAGGAGACCGCGCTGACCGCGACCACGACGAGCCAGGTCTTGAAGGGGTTGATCAGGAACGGGCCGAACTCGCGATTCGGCAGCACGGGGAGGACGACCGCGGTGAGCAGAAGAAACTTGGTAAAGGTGAGAATTTCTTCGGGGGCGATGCGCCTGGTGAGGTTCTCAAGGCCGGTCTTGAGCTCCAGGAGCAACATACTGGCGACGCTAATGGTGGTGGCAATCCAAAAATGCTCCTGGTAGACGAGTGCTCCGACGACATAGGTGGCGAGTCCGGACATTTCCGAGGTGACGCCGGCTGCTTCGGCCTGCGCCAGTTTGTGTCGGTAGGACAGCCACAGGAACGCGGCAACCACGGCGAAGCCAAGAGCTACGGGCATCAACTGCGTGCCGGACAGAAGCGAAATGGAGTAGCCGAGCAGGCCAATCAGGGGAAAGGTGCGCACGCCGCCGAAACCGTAGTGTTCGGTGCTGGCCTGATGTTCCTCTCGCTCCAGCCCGATCAGGAAGGAAAGGAACAGGACCAGGACGATTTTGACGCCTTCCGGCGGCAGCCACTGGTAGAGTTGCTGGAGCACGAAGGTCTCAGTGTAGATCAAAGTGCGGGGCTGGAGGGTTGGCAGGCGGCATGCATGAAAAACGCCAAACCACCAAGGAGGCCTCTATGCCGGCAAGGAAGCTAATGGAGTTTCTCGACAGCAACCATGTCAAGTACGTAACCATCACCCATTCAACGGCCTACACGGCTCAGGAAGTCGCCGCACTGGCGCACATCCGGGGGCGTGACATGGCCAAAACCGTGATTGTGAACCTGGACGGCAAGCTGGCCATGGCCGTCCTGCCCGCTTCCCAACACGTGGACCTATCTCTACTGAAGGCGGCCGCGAGCGCCAAGACAGTGGCGCTGGCCACCGAAGCGGAGTTTCGCGGGAAATTCCCCGAATGTGAGACCGGCGCGATGCCGCCGTTCGGCAACCTCTACGGTGTGCCCGTCTTCGTCGAGGAAAGCCTGACGAAAGACAAGGAAATTTCGTTCAACGCAGGAACGCACAACGAGCTGATGCGGATTGCCTATGCGGATTTCGACAGGCTGGTGCAGCCGACGGTAACGACGTTCGCGCCGGCCAGAGCAGCTTAGGTCGCGCTCACCACGAAATCAAGAAAGCGCAGGCGTCGCCCTGTTTGCCGCGGCACGGCTTGGAGGCATCGTGCGTAACGCTGGGCACCGAGCCGGGAGGCGCAAAGCGGCGCACCACGGCTTCGATGATTCCGCGGTCGAAGTCGCAAGGATAAGGATTGCGGCACTCCATCACGCCCTTGCGCTCCGCAGTTTTGGTGAACTTGTAGTGGCCGATCTCGCCGCCGCGATGGTTCATATGATACGCCGCATCGAGTGAGGTCAACGCTTTTTCCACGTTATCGATTCCTGGCGGAAACTTGGCGTTGGCCGGAATGCTCTGCCCGATCTGGTTCAATGTCCGCGGACCGATCGACTTGGCGATCTCCTGAAAGGCATTGAGCCAGGACTGTTGGGAATACCATCCCGCCGGTTCCGGGGCCTGGATGCCGTGCCGCGCCAGAATCTCCGACGCTGTTTTGGAGAAGGCTCCCATGCCTTTGACCACGGACAGGACTGTCTGCCCGTTTACCATCACTCCCGATGCATACGCTTGGAATTGTGCCACGTGACTGTTCTCCGATATCTGAGGGTGTGGGTCCTTGGCGGACCCCCAATAGCGTATCGGCCGGATCGGATGCTCTGTCGCTCCGGCGAAAACCTTACGGCTCGGTGAAAAGTGCCCACAGGGCTTCGTTCCGCGCCATGATAGAGAGGTAGCACTAAAGCGGAGGCTGCATGGTCATCGGGGTCCCGAAAGAGAGCTTTCCCGGAGAGCGGCGCGTGGCGCTGGTGCCCGCGGTCATTCCCAACCTGGCGAAGGCGGGTTTCGAGGTCCTGATTGAAACGCGGGCGGGATTGAGCGCCGGTTATCCGGACGCGGACTACACGGCCAAGGGCGCGAAGATCGCCTCGGAACGCGCCGAGGTTTTTGGGCGAGCTGACGTCGTGGTGCAGATTCTGTGCCATGGGTCGAATGACCGGACTGGTGCGGCTGACCTTCCGCTTCTCAGGTCCGGGCAAGTCCTGGTGGGATTTCTGCGGCCCATGGGAGTGCTGGCGACGGTGGAAGAAGTGGCGGCCACCGGGGTGACGGCGTTCTCGGTGGAGCTGATGCCGCGCACCACGCGCGCGCAGAGCATGGATGCTCTCTCGTCGATGGCCACGGTGGCGGGATATAAGGCCGTGCTGCTGGCGGCGCAGACGCTGCCTCGACTTTTCCCCATGCTGACGACAGCCGCGGGAACGGTGACGCCGGCGCGCGTGTTCGTCATCGGCGCGGGCGTGGCG
>JASHOO010000408.1 GCA_030041035.1 Bryobacteraceae bacterium
TTTCCGGCCTGCGTGGCTCGAAAGCTTTATTCGTACAGCCGCGGATTAAAGAGTTCCAGCGTCAGTGACTTTCAGGACGCTTACAAAGAGTTCCAGAATTCCGGGTTTCGTTTGCGCGCGCTGCTCAAAAGCATGGCAATGAGCGATTCATTCTATGCTGTTGGGCCGCCGGAAAATCAGTCTGCCAGTGACTCAACGGAAGTAGCGGGGCAATAAGGGGACCTCATGAAGTTCAATCGTCGATCTCTTCTCCGCGGCTCATGCCAGGGCGCCTTAGCTGTCATGGGGCTGCCTTTCCTCGACTGTTTCCTGAATAGCAAGGGTCAGGCTCAGGCCACCGGCCGGCCACTGCCCACGCGCTTCAATACCTTTTTCTGGGGCTGCGGTCTCACCGCGCAGTTGTGGATTCCGAAGACGGCTGGGACCGGTTACGAAATGACCGTCCAGTTGAAACCGCTCGAACCCTACCGCAAGAAATTGAACGTCTTCAGCGGTCTGCGCGTCCCACTCGATTCCAAACCCAACGGCCAGCACTGGTCGGGCCTGGCGGCCGCTATTACCGGCATCGCGCCGTTCCGGGCAGCCGAGTTCGAGTCCAAGACGATTGACCAGCAGGTGGCCGAGGTGATCAGCAAGGGCGTTCGCTTCCGTTCGGTGGCGGCGGCCTCCAGCGGCAACTCCAGGCAGAGCTATTCCAGCCTCGGCGGGTCCAACCTGCTCCCTGCGGAGCCCACACCTCTGTCGCTCTACACGCGCCTTTTCGGCCCCGGATTTCAGGATCCGACCAAGGGTGACTGGAAGCCCGATCCCCGCATCATGATGCAAAAGAGCGTGCTCTCGGCGGTGGCCGATGACCGTCAACGCCTCATGAGGAACCTGGGCGCCAGCGACCGGGCGCGCATGGATCAGTACTTCAGCTCGGTGCGGCAAACGGAACTGCAGATGGAGGCGGAACTCCAACGCCCCAGCATCGCAGCGAAGGTCTCGATCCCGGAGGCTCCTTCGAAGGATTTGGTGGCCAACAGTGCCTGGCCCAACCTGCAGGTCGTTACGCCGCTGATGGCGCGGTTGGGCGCCATCGCGCTCGCCACCGACCAGACTCGTGTCTTCAATCTCAGCGTGTCGGAGCCGCAGAACCAGATGTTCGTTCCGGGCGACCCGCTCGGCTTTCACCAGTCCACCCACGAAGAGCCGGTCGATCCCAAATTGGGCTATCAGCCTCGAGTTGCCCAGTACAACCTCGAGTCCATGGAGTTGTTCGCGGCATTTCTGAAAGAACTGGATACGATTCCGGAAGGCGACGGCACCCTGCTGGATCACAGTGTAGTGATGGCCTTCACCGACCAGGCCTACGCCAGGATCCATTCCGTGGACGGCTTGCCGATCCTGGTTGCCGGCGGGGCCAGCGGCCGACTAAAGACCGGTAATCACGTCGCCGGCGACAACAGCACGGTTTCACGTGTCGGGTTGACGTTGCAAAAGGCGTTGGGCGTGGCAGTGGACAGTTGGGGCCAGGACTCGTTACAAGTCAGGACGCCGTACACGGAGTTGCTAGCGTAAAAAGGAACAACAGGCATATGAAACCTGGCATCGCCCTCGGCATGGTGGTGTGGTTTTGTCTCGCGGCGGGCGCAGCCGACGAAATGGTGCCGCCTGCGGGCTCTGGTGTCTTCACGGCGAAACAGGTGAGGCCTGGCACTTTCAAGCTGGTGGTGGCGGGGCACCAGTTCACCAGCCGCGGCGAAATCGAGAAGTACCTGGCTTACCGCGCCGCCCGGCTAACCATCGAGCAAGGGGCGAACTGGTTCACCTTCAAGGAAGACCGTGCAAAGGGCGAGTCGGCGGTTCCAGTGCCCGCGCGTGATCCGGAGGGTCCGCGCTACAGCTTCCGAATGAAATATTTCCGCCCTGGCTGGCGCTATAAGGTGAACGGGTCGCCAACGTGGACGAGATGGAGCCCCTTCAGCGGCGCGGCGTTCATTTCCGCCGATCCCAAGACCATCACCGACTTCGAGGTCAGTGCCGAGATCGTGGTGCACAAAGGTCCGATGGACGACGCTGATCCGCTGGCCTACGAGGCCTATGCGTTGTCCGACCTGCTCGTCAACCAAGTCTCGCCGCCAAAATAGGAAAGTGTGGATGCAATGAGGTCGTCGCATCTTCGTCGTCTCGCGCAAGGAGGGAATCAGTCATGTTTAATTGCACACGCAAGGTTTGCTGCATTGCGGTAATGGCGGCGGCCGGCGCCCACACCGCAGCGGCGGCGCATTGGGTGAAGGGCTATGTGGTAGGCTTCTACGAACCTGCCTTCCGCTATGGCGGCCGGGCTGATTTCTCGCGAGGCACGGAAATAGAGCCTGGCGTCGATTGCCCGCATGGAAGCACGATTCATTTCGCCGTTCCGGCTCAGGTCGCCAAATCTCTTTTGCTGGTACCTTGGCGCACCAAGGAGGAAGTCGAAGCCATCGCCAATCCCCCCGCGGATGGCCTGAATCGAGACCCCGCCGGCGTGTATTTCCATACCTGGCGGGCTGCTTCCGCCTATCGCGGCTACAACCGCGACATTGAGACCTACATTAACCCCTTCGCGGCGGAAGATCCAGGCCAGCCGGAAGTGACCAGCCGTATCGGCGAAGGATTCAACCTGGACGGCAAGATCAAACCCGGGGATTTCGTCAGCCCGGATGGGGAAGAGGGGATCGATAACGAGCTGTACCGGGCTTGGGGATGCGACGCGCCCTGGCGCGGCGCCAACAGCAACGGCACGCTCGTGCTGCGCTCGAACGACAAGATGCTCGAGGGCCTTTACACCATCGTCATCCGCGTGTCGGGCAATAAAGACCCGATGAACGACGACGAGGCAACACTGGAGATCGGCTATTCACCTGACCAGATCATGAAGGACGCGCGCGGCAACGTCGGGTCCGACTATTCGTATCGCATCCTGCAGTCCGAGCAGTACACGAAACTCAAGGCCCGGGTCAAAGACGGAGTGGTCGAGACCGAGCAGGCGGATATTCACATGCCGCAAATCGCCTGGTTCTACAATCAGCTCCGGGATGCCTTTTTCCGCGAGGGCAAGATACGGGTGATCGTCAATTCCGACGGCACTGTGGCGGGCTTGGTGGGCGGCTATCGCGACTGGCGCGACCTGTACGCCCAAAACGTCTACGCCCAATCCGGCGGTGTGCAGGGTGTTCGCGAGCATGAAGATCACGTTGCGCTGTACTACGCTCTTCGGCGCCACGCCGATGGCATGTTGAATACTAAGACAGGCCGTTACGATGGTATCTCCTGCGCCTATCGCATGAAGCTCACACCGGCCTTTGTCGTGGACCCCGATAAGCCGATGGCCATCCCTAGCAGAGAGAGCGAAGCGCGGGGCAAGGAAGGCTATGACGCCACCATGGCGGCCATGATCAAGGCTGCCGAAACCCTCGTCCCGCAGGAGGTACCGCCCGCCAGCCGCGAACTGGCAGCAACCGACGGCATTGAAATAGGGCCCGGCGGCGTTCCCATCCGTGGGCGGGGGAGGAAGAGGGCGGCGGATGGTAAGGCTCAAGGTTCATCGGCTCACTCGGATCCACAGTAGGAGATTTACTGGCTGGCCTTACCGCGAGGCCGAATGGATCGGCCGGAACCATAGCGGGGTAAGCGGATAGCCGCCCGCCAGGACGTCGCCGTTCATGGTCACGTTGACTACGTGGTGGCCGTGAGCCGAGTCGATCAGACCCAGAATCTTGCCGGTCCTGCGATCGATCTTCATGATCCAGCCGTCGCTCTGCGTGGACTCGTTGCGCTGCTGCGAGCCGATCCACAATTCGTCGTGCACGAAAGCCACGCTGGTCACCATCCCGAGATCGTCAAATTCGCCCAGATAGCGGCCGGTTGGATCGAAGCGCTGCAGGCGGCCGTTGCGGCGGTCAGCCACGTAGATGATGCCATCCGGGTCCACCGCGATGCCGTGCGGCTGCACGAACTGCCCCGGTCCCGTGCCTGCGCTTCCCCATTGCCGTACCAGCTTTCCTTCCGCCGTGTATTCGAGAACGCGGGCGTTGCCGTAACCATCGGAGACGTAGACGTGCCCGTTGGGGCCGAAGGCGACATCGGTGGTTCCGTTGGGCGGCCGTTTCCCCTCCGGCTGGCCGCCAACAGCGATCTCGAAGATTTTCTTGCCTTCCGGTGTGAACTCCAGGATCATCGAGCTAGCGGAATCGGTAGTCCAAATGTTGCCGTCCGGCCCCACGCGAATAGCATGGGGGATGGTATACATGCCCTTGCCCCATGAGCGCAGGACCTTGCCTTCGCGGTTTACCACGATGACTGGATCGGCGTTGGTGCCGCGCTGCAGGATGTAGATGTCGCCCTTGGCGTCCATCGTGACCGCGGAGGGATAGCCGATCTCCCAGCCGGGACTCGGAGGCTGAAGCTGAATATCGACCCTTTCAAGCGCGAGCTGCGGCGCTTCCGCCACCAACTGCCGCAGCTTGGCAGCTTGCGCTTCAAGGTGCGCAGTCTCGGCGGGGCTGAGCGCCTGTTTGCCTTGCTTCTCCTGCGGAGCTTGCGCCGGCAGCGACACACAAGCCAGCGCCAACAGAACGGGAAGCCCCAACAGCCATCCGCGGTTCCAGCCTGTCCTCGATGCGCGCCAAGTCTTCATATTCGTACCCTCCTCTCACTCTCTTTTCCGGCCCGGCAAGAGCCACGCTTCTGATGTCGCCGCGTTTCCGTACAGTCCCCCCGTCCAGGCTGGCGCGTGTTTGATTTGTTGGCAGCTTAGGGCAGATCGCCGAGCAGCAGCCACTCGCCGGCAGCATACTCGTTATCTCCGGGGGGCCGTAAGTTTCGGCACCGCGTGCCTTGCTTATCCACGTAACCTTCCCGACGACATTTTCTATAGGTGTAAGCGCCAGCATACACCGATTGGTGAGCGCGTAACTATCCCATCGGAAATGCGTGAAGGCGCGGGTTCTGACGTACAATGCGGAGCATGTCGAATCGGAACTTCCCTTCGGCCACTCCTGAATTGGCGCGCCGCGATTTGCTTCGCATGGCGGTCGGCTCGGCCACGATGCTGTTGCCGCGTGTGCTTCCCGCCGCGGGTGACTCCGACTTTGTCTATTTCGGAACCTACGATGAAGGCAGTGTTGCCGGCAAAGGCAGCAAGGGCATTTACCTCTCCCGCTTCGACACGGGTACGGGCAAGCTCACCGAGCCGGAGCTGGCCGCCGAAAATCCGAATCCGAACTGGTTCCTGATTCACCCCAACGGGCGAACAATGTATGTCACCAACGAGCTCATGAGCGCGCACGGCGACCCGCCTCCGGGCACGATCACTGTCTTCTCGATCGATCGTAAGACGGGCAAGCTCACCCAAACGGCGAAAGTTCCCTCGGGAGGCGGCCAGCCGTGCCACATGGTTTTTGATCGAACCACGAAGATGCTGATTGTTGCTAACTGGTATGTCGGCAATGTGGCATCTTTCCCCGTGAAAAATGACGGTAGCCTTGGCCCCAGCAGCATGCTCGCTCCCCAGGAAGGGGAACGTTCCGGCCCTGCCGCGGGAGCGCCACAGACACATTGCCACTCGCTCATTGTCAGCCCGGACAACCGGTTTTTGTTGGCCAGCAATACCGGTTTGAACAAAATCTTCGTATACCGCTTGAACCCGTCCAGGTACATCTTCACGCCGCATGATCCGCCGTTCCTTGGCTTCGAGAAGCCGACCAATCCCCGGCATATGGCGCTGCATCCGAACAACAAGTGGATTTACATCGCCAACGAGATTGCTCCGGGCGGATGCACCATGGTGACGTTCGATGCAGCGAAGGGCACGCTCGAGGAAGGGCCGGTCTTCGCCGCCGTCCCGTCCGGCGCCTTGGGACACGGGGCGCAGGCGGAATGCATCGTTCACCCCTCGGGCAAGTTCGTTTACGTATCGAACCGGGGACAGAATTCCCTTGCCGTATTCCAGGTCAACCCATCCGACGGGAATCTGACGCTCGTGGAAGCCTACGCGCCCGGCGGGCAGATGCCGCGCAGCTTTGTTCTAGATCCCACCGGAACCTGGTTGATCTCCATGATGCAGCGTACGGGCGAGGTGGGCGTGCACCGAATCGATCAGACTACCGGCAAGCTGACCGATAGCGGCCAGAAGTACAACCTGGGCGCGCCGATTTGCGCCGAATTTCTGCGCGGCGCGTGACCGGCCCGCGCCTGCGCGGTTACTGGCGTGGTCCAAGATGAAATCGCGGGAAGAGCACGTTGAATTGGAACGATTACCCCGCCGCACGCCCGCCTATCTACGGGTCAATCACGACGTAGCCCGCCGAGTTGCAGATGAACACCGCATGGAACAAGCTTGCCGGGAGCAGGCCGTTGACGGCTGCCACGTCCTTACGCGTTTCAAACGCCGCCTTGCCACGCGCGTCAAACGCTGCCTTGCCGGGATGATATACTTGCCCGCCAATTCGAAGCTCCGGCACTCGGTCGAGGGAAACTAGAGAAATGAGCCCGGAAGACGCCTGAAACTGGCCAGTGTGGCGGCGCCATATTGAAGCACGGAACAGGAACAGTGTATCGATGCCGGAATCCAATATCAAATCGCCTTCGCTGGTCGCGATTGTCATCAGATTGCCCATCAGCCTGAAAGGAACCTGGGGTTGAGTCGTGGCCGTTTTCCCGAAAACCAATTCCCGTTTCTTGAAATCAATGAGATAGTCGAACTGCGACAGAAACGATTCTCCCAGGATTCCCCGAATGTCAGCCGATGTCGCGTGCAACCCATCAAGTCTGGCAAGTAAGAATACCTGGTCCGTCGCTTCCACCGGAGCCAGGCTGACCCGGCCAACCCTCGCGCAACCCGCCGCTGACATTCCTGCGGGCGTGAGCATCTCCCCTGAAACCGACGCCTGGATCCCCAGCTTTTTGGCGAGCTTCGCGTCCACAACGTTTGGTTCCGCTCCGGTGTCAAGAAGGAATCGATAGGGGCCCTGCTCGTTCAGATAAACATTTTCCACCACGGGTTTCCCCGTCATCACCTTCAGCTTCACAACCGGACCCCGCATCTGGGACATAAGGTATCCGGGAGCGGCAATTGTCGAAAGCAGAACAGCCAGCGTCTTTTGCATGGGTCCACCATGCGGCTGGCCGCCTGGACAAGTCGTGATGCTGATGTGATGGAAACGTGATGGAGTTGCCGGAACACTATTTGGTGAAGGCTATAATGATCGGCACAACGAATGAGGGAATCGTGAGCCCAGCGGCGGACGGGCATTACCGTTTCGAGAATGTGGATGTAGATCTACAGAATCATAGAGTTACGGTGGGCGGCGCGGTTCGAACCCTGGAACCGAAGTCATTCCGCTTGCTCCAGTTCCTCATCGAAAACCGCCGCCGCATCGTGACCAAGGCCGAGATCGTATCCTCGGTCTGGGAGGGCGCCTTTGTCACCGATAACGCCATAACGCGGGCAGTGACCCAAATCCGGAAAGCCCTTGGTGATGACGCCAAGGAACCGCGCTTCATTGAGACAATTCCCACGGTCGGCTACCGGTTTCTCCCGGAGGTTGAAACCGGCGCCCAGTCGGATAGCCGGAACACTGGCCCGGCACCCGATCTTTCTGCACCGGTGCACCGCCTGGCACCATCACCCTTTCTGACGAAGCCAAGGCTCGTCTTGCTGATGCTGACCGTGGCGGCCCTGACCACCGGGGCTTACTTGTTGTCGGTAAGAACCGAGTACTTCTGGAAAAGTCCCCTCGCAAAAGCGCAATTTCAGACCCTTACAGATTTCGATGCCACGGAGCAGGCTGCAGCCGTGTCACGCGATGGTCATTTTGTGGCATTTCTTTCGGATCGAGACGGACAGACAGACGTCTGGTTGACAGAGACCGATTCCGGGCAGTTCCACAACTTAACCCGCGCGAGCGGGCTAGAGCTCGTGAATCCGGACGTCCGCACGCTGGGTTTCTCCCCGGATGGATCTGCGGTGACGTTTTGGGTGCGCAAGCACGACGGCAGTGGAAAGGATATCAGCATCTGGGCGTCGCCGATCCTTGGCGGGCAGCCGAGGCCGTACCTGGAGGGTGTGGCTGAGTTCGACTGGTCGCAAGACGGCTCGCGGCTGGCGTACCACACGCCCGAAGCTGGAGACCCGCTGTTCGTTTCCGACGGCGTCATACGAAAGAACGGGCGCTCCCTTTTTACTGCGCCGTCCGGTCTCCATTGTCATTTTCCGTTGTGGTCGCCAGACGGGGCATTCCTCTACTTCGTGCTGGGTTCCGTCCCAGATAAATTGGACATCTGGCGCATCCGTAGCACCGGTAGGATCCCGGAGAGGATCACATCGCACAATAGCCGCATAATTTATCCAGTTTTTTTGAATCGAAGAACGCTGATGTACCTCGCCAGTGATCCCGACGGTTCGGGGCCGTGGCTTTATAGCATAGACGTGGAGCGTCGCATACCTCACCGGCTGACATCTGGTCCGGATCGCTACACGTCACTGGCCGCCAGCGCTGATGGCCGGCGTTTGGTTGTCACACGTGCCAGTCCGAGGCGAACACTGTGGCGCTTGCCCCTTGCCGACGCAAGCGCGACTGAATCGGTAGGGACTCGAATCCCGCTAACGACCGCCACCGGATTCTCACCGCGACTGGGTCCAAATTATCTTCTATACGTTGCGGCCGCCGGAACAAGCGAGAGTGTCTGGAAGCTCGCCGATGGAATCAGCACGGAATTGTGGACCGGACAAGACGCCCACATTCTTGGTGGCCCGGCTATCTCTCGGGATGGGCGCCAGATCGCGTTCTCGGTTCGGCAACACGGACAGGCCCTCCTCTACGTCGTACGCGAAGATGGCACCAAGGCCCGGATCATCGCCGATTCCCTCGATCTGGAGGGTATTCCCGCCTGGGCGCCTGATGGCCAATCCATCCTTACGGCGGTGAACGACCATGGCGTCCCACATCTGTGCCACATTTCAATCCAGGGTGGACTCAGGCCTTTTGTGCGGGAGTACTCAGTCGATCCCGCGTGGGCACCAGATGGCCGATTCGTTGTCTACTCAGGGCCGGAGATTGGCACTACGTTTTCAATAAGAGCTGTGACTCCCGCGGCCGCAGCGTATCCCTTGCCCGACCTGATGCTGACTCGCGGAGCACGGCGCTTGACCTTCATGCCCGGGAAAAGAGAACTTCTATTTCTGCAAGGAAGCATTCAGCACAAGGATCTTTGGCTAGTTAACCTGGAAACCGGTATCGAGCGACAGTTGACCAGCTTCGCTCCCGACTTCAACATCGCCGATTTCGATATATCGCCAGACGGCCACGAGATTGTTATTGAGCGCGCACAGGAGCGCTCCGATGTAGTGTTGTTGGATCTTGCGCGGCCTTGATACGGCTTCACTTCTCCTGTGCAGTGGGCGCGCGGCAGATACACTTCAACGTACCGGACGGTCTCTGTGCTTGCGCAGACCTGATGCGGACCCCTACCAGATGTGGTCAACCATAATGAGCTCGCAACTGCCCGTTTCGGGCTGGT
>JASHOO010000409.1 GCA_030041035.1 Bryobacteraceae bacterium
CGCCTCCCGGCCGGTCTCCGACTCTTTCCACTCGGCGCGCAGCCAGCGTCTCTGCTCCAGGCGGTGAAGGGCAGGATAAAGCGAGCCCTGGTTCACCTGGACCACCGAGCGCGAGATCTGCTCCAGGCGCTGGGCGATCCCGTACCCATGGGCGGGTTCGAGCGATAGGATCTGGAGGATCAGCATGTCAAGCGTGCCTTGCGGGATAGGGAAACGCGAAGAGGGCATCGATACCTCAAGCTTCTACAGTTGAGCATACACCGCAGATAGGTCGAAGATCAAGGCGTGGGCAGGCGTCGGCAATAAAGCGGTGTTGGCAGGCGGCCCGGCACCATCCGCTTAGCTTGCGTTATACAATCTACGCTTCCATCCCCTGGGAAGGAGGAGTTCGCCGCATGTACATTCGCCCCATTGATGTGAGGGTTGGAGAGCTCGTTTTCAGTGCCCGGCAGATACCGCTCTTCCTCTGCCTCCTATTCGGCGCCCATATCATCTCGGCCGGGGAAATCACGGGACCTCTCACCGTCTCCAGGAATCCGAACTATTTCCAGGATTCGAGCGGAGCCACAATTATCCTGAATGGTTCCCAGACCTGGAACACCTTTCAGGACTGGGGAAACAACGATCGGATCGAGAAGTTGGATTTCAACGCCTTCGTGCATTTCCTCGGCGCCCATGGTCACAATTTCACTTTGCTGTGGATTACGGAGATGCCGAAGTTCTGCAATCTGCCTGTGACCGCAGGCTCCCCACCGGATTTCGTCGCGACCCCGCTTCCCTGGCGGAGGACCGGACCGGGAAACGCCAGCGACGGAAGTCCGAAATTCGACCTCACCAGGTTCGACCAAAGCTTCTTCGATCGTTTGCGGACGCGCGTCGAAGCGTTGCAAAAAGCCGGCATCTATGCCGGAGTCTACCTGTTCACGGGGGAGTGGCTGAATGTTTTTCGGTGCTCGAGTGACGGTTACCCATTTACCGGAGTGAATAATATCAATGGCGTGGATGATGGCTACGCCGATGGCGGCAAGAAAGGCATTGGCGCATTGACGATGACGGCGCCCAATGCCATTACGCGATTCCAGGATGAATACGTGGAAAAAGTAATCGACACGTTGAACGATCTGCCCAACGTGCTCTGGATCGTCTCCGAAGAAGCCCCAAGCAATTCCACGTGGTGGAACGCCCACCAGATCTCCCACGTCCGCGCATACGAAGCGAAGAAGCCGCACCGTCACCCGGTCGGATATGCCGCGCTGATCGGCGCTCCGGATTCGGTTCTGTATAACTCTGATGCTGATTGGGTTGCGCCGCAGGTGCGCGTTTCCCCCGCAACATCCTGCGGAAGCGGGCAGCCCAAATGTAAAGTCAACGTGAATGACAGTGATCATTCCTACTTCGGGATGTGGAACCACACTCCGCAAGTCAATCGGAATTACGCATGGGAAAATTTCATGAACGGCAATCAAGTGCTGTTCATGGATCCCTACGTCGTCTACTACCCGCGCGAAAACCGGAATCTCTGCGTTTCTCCAACCAACGGCATTTGCCGCGCGCCTGACGCCCGCTGGGACAATTTCCGCGACAATCTCGGATACATCCTGCGCTATTCGCGCAAGCTGAACCTTTCCGCGGTCAAGCCGCGCAGCTCGCTGTGTACCACGGGATATTGCCTCGCCAACACCCGGTCTGCCGGTGCGGAGTATCTGATCTACGCTCCTTCGGGTGGATCGTTCACGGTCGATCTTTCCGCGATGCCCGCTTCCAGGTCATTGGCCGTCGAGTGGTTCAATCCGGCCACCGGCTCCGTGTCCGCTGGAAATCCAATTCACTCCGGGTCGGCGGCGCAATCGTTCACAACGCCCTTCACGGGAGACGCCGTGCTGTATCTCGCGGACACGGTTGGACACGCAGCGTCACCCAACCCATCGGAGCCCCAGCCGTGACCTTGCGCGAGATCGACACGCCCGCGCTCCTGCTGGATCTCGATGCCATGGAGCGCAATCTGACGAAGATGGCGCACTTCTTCGCCGCGGGTTCCACGCGGTTAAGACCTCACTACAAGAACCACAAATGCCCCGCTCTCGCCCGGCGCCAGCTCGACGCGGGAGCCATCGGCATGACGTGCGCCACACTTTCCGAAGCTGAGGCGCTGGTCTCGAACGGAATTCCGGACATCCTCATTTCGAGCGAGCTCGCCGGTGACCGCAAGATCGCGCGCTTCGCGGACTTGGCTCGCCGGGCAGACGTGAAGGCGGTTGTGGACAGCGCGAACGCCGCGGCCGCACTCGGAGCCGCCGCGCGCGCAAAAGAGCAACGTTTGAGCGTTCTTGTCAATGTCAACGTGGGCCAGAATCGAACCGGCGTGAAGCCTGGCGGGCCGGTCCTGGATCTCGCGCGCCAGGTCCTGGCAGAAGGATTGTCGCTCTGCGGTCTGATGGGCTATGAAGGACACGTCGCCCACCAGGTGGAAGGTCCCGAGAAAGAAGCCGCCTACGATCTGGCAATGGGTACTTTGATGCAGTGCCGGTGCCTGCTCGAAGAGAATCGCATTCCAGTGGCTATTATCAGCACTGGCGGAACCGGCACTTACCATCTCACGCCTCGATTTCCGGCCATCACCGAGTTTCAAGCGGGCTCGTACCTGGTGTGGGACACGGATTACGCCGCTACTTGCAAAGATTTCGAACCCGCGCTCTCCGTGCTGGGCACGGTCATCAGCAAGACCGATAGCCAGCGGGTGGTGGTGGATGCGGGATTGAAGTCCATCAGCGGCGAACACGGCCTGCCCATGGTCAAGGCCCGCGATGGCCTGCGGCTGCGAAAGCTGAATGCCGAGCACGGGATCATCGACATGCTCGACCCCGCGATCCCCATCGAAGTAGGTGACACCCTCGAAATCTGGGCGGCCTACAGCGACGCAACCGTCAACCTGCATGAGCGCATGTACGGGATCCGCAACCAGAAGGTCGAAGAGATTCTAAAGCTCGAAGGCTGACCTGATGCTGTTGCCCAAAAAATGGCAAATCTGCGTCGTGTTGTTCCTGGCAACCACGTTGAATTATCTGGACCGCCAGACGTTGAGCATTCTGGCTCCGTCTCTCCAAAAGGAATTGCATCTGGACAACGCCTCGCTCGGGTGGCTGTTCGCGGCGTTCTACTACGCTTACACGTTCTCGCACATGGCGGTTGGCCCGATTCTGGACCGATCGAATTTGCGGTGGTCGTTCGTTACGGCGGTGTTGCTCTGGTCGATCGTATCCGTTCTCACTGGTCTCGCGAACGGTTTTGTCGCTTTGCTCATCTTCCGTTCGTCGCTAGGCGTGGTGGAGTCGGCCAACTGGCCCGCAGGCATGCGCGTGGTGTCGCGGCTTCTCTTACCGCGAGAGCGGGCGCTCGGCAACGGCATCTTTACCAGCGGCACCAGTGTGGGAGCCTTGATAGCTCCCGGGCTGATCCTCGGTATTTCCTGGCAGCTCGGATGGCGTTGGGCATTTGTCCTCGTCGGTTTGCTGGGAATGTTCTGGGTCTGTGGTTGGATTGTTATGACGCGGGATGTGAAGCTTTTGGACGTGTGGCGCGAATCCGCCACTGCCAAAACAACAGAGTTCGTCGATCTGCGGCGAACTTTCGCTGGAATCGTCCGGAGCCCGCGTTTTCTGCCGGTGCTGGCAGTGGCGGTACTGGTCAATCCCTGCGTCTACTTCAGCGTGAACTGGCTCCCGGCCTATTTCGCTCAACAGCGCCGCATCGCTCCGGGAGGACAAATGGGTTGGATTCTCACCGCCATCTACCTCGGCCTGGATCTCGGCAATATCGCCTGCGGTGGTGCCATTTTGGCATTAACGCGGCGCGGGCGCACCGTGCAGCAAGCCCGCAGAATCGTGTTCGTCTTGGCAACACTGGGGTTGGTATGCTGCGCGGCAGTACCGATCCTTCCCTTGACGGGCGCAGTCATTGCTTTGATTCTGGTCAATTTCGGCTTGGGCATCTGGGTCGTGGTGTACTTGACGATGGCGCAGGAAGTTTTTGCACCGCGCGTATCCACTGCGGTTGGTCTTCTCAGCGGCTCCGGTTCTTTGGCGGGTGCCATTGCCATGTGGGCCGTCGGGCAGGTGACCCAGCGCACTGCCAGCTTTACCGTTCCCATGCGTGCCGTGGCGATAGCAGCCGTGCTCTCCGCGATAGGAGGCTGGATGGCAAGTCAGCAATCCAGGCAGGAAGCCGCCATATGAACTTCGCGCCGGACTGTTACTTGTGGAGCCTCGTATGGCCGGCGTTCTGAAGGGTGCCATCATCGGCTGCGGCTTCTTCGCCCGGCGCCACATCGAGGCCTGGCGGCGAATGCCGGAAGTCGAAATTGTCGCCGCCGCAGATCCGCAGATAGCCCTCGCGGAAAAATTCGCTAACCGGGCTTACCGGTCGGCCGAGGAGATGGTCGATCGCGAGCAACCGGCCTTCGTCGACATTGTCACCCGTGTCGAAACCCGCCTTCCGCTGGTGCGGCTCGCGATCGAAAAGCGCATTCCGGTCATCTGCCAGAAACCCATCGCCCCCGGCTGGGACTCGGCGGTGGAGATCGTCGCCGCAGCCGAATCCGCTGATGTGCCCTTCATGGTCCACGAGAACTGGCGCTGGCAACCCTGGTACCGCGCCGCCAAAGACATCATTTCGCGCGGGGAGATCGGCGCTCCCATCGGCTACGGATTTCGCACCCGAACCAGAGACGGAATGGGCGCCGAACCCTATCCCGCTCAGCCGTACTTCCGTCAACTCCAGCGCTTCTTGATCGACGAAGCTCTGGTGCACCACATCGACACGGCTCGGTTCCTGTTTGGCGACATTGATTCCATCTATGCCCAGGCTGGCCGCCGAAACCCGCTCGTCACCGGCGAAGATCAGGCCATCCTGCTGCTATCACACGGGGGGACGGTGCACGGGTGGATCGATGGTCATCGGTTTCTGGATCCCGACCCCGACGGCCCAGCCATGGGTGATGCCTTCTTCGAAGGAGAGCTGGGCACGATTTCCATCCCGAACACCGGCGATGTGTATGTGAATCGTTCGCTCGCCTGGAAAAATACCGTTACCGACGGCTACCGGGGCGACAGTGTACGGGCTACGCAGGCTCATTTCATCTCCTGCCTGGAAAGCGGCAGCCCATTTGAATCCGGCGGCCGCCAATACCTCCGGACCTTTGCGGCTGTCGAAGCCGCCTACCGAAGCGCCGCCGGCGGGCGGTGCGTCTCTCTTTCCGAAATCCTTTCACCCGCGAGCAAATAACCGGCCCTCCAGCAGCCCCGTCATAGTTTTACGAGAAACAATCATGGGAATCCTCTAGACGGTTGCCGGTGCTGGGTTTACATTTGCTTAAACAATTCTGGTAGTCAGTTCCTACCGGGAGGGAGTGCACCGTCAACGCGGGGCGGATGTCGTCCGTGGGCCATTACTGCGCGTGCTTTGCTTCGCTGGTCTGTCGAATCATGCCAACGCGAATCATTGTGCGCCTGGTTTTCCCGTTCCGGCCCCGGCACTTACCACCGTATCAGGAAGCCCTTCGGGAGACAAAACCGTGACTCAGAAATCAGATTTTT
>JASHOO010000045.1 GCA_030041035.1 Bryobacteraceae bacterium
TTACGGCTCCAGTGTGAAGGCGTAGAGGGAATCTCCCGCGCCCGCTATCAGATACTGCCGGCCGTCCAGCATATAGGTTTCCGGACCGTTACTGAGATCGTCAGCGAGTCCCGCGTGCCACAGGATGTTTCCGTTGGCCGGATCGAAGGCGACCAGATGCTGCGAGCCATCGCCGGTGAACAGGAGCTGACCGGCGGTGGTCAGGATTCCGACGGCTCCTCCGGTGAACGGATAGTGATGATCCCACACGATCCGGCCGGTCTTGATATCGATTGCCTCGAGATCGCCGCCCAGATGTCCGGCGTCGCGCTCAGCCGCTCCCCACCCCTCAGGGTGTGGGTCGGTATCGGTGAGATAAAACATGCTGTACTCCTGCGAGGTGCCCACGTAAAACATTCCGGTTTCCGGGTCGTAGCTGGGTGGTGGCCAATTGGTAGCTCCGCCGGTTTGCGGCGAAACCAGGACGCCATCGATGGTCGCTTCTTTAGCTGAATCGGGGATGGGCTGGCCGTCAGAGGCGATGCCCTTTGACCAGTTCATGCTGCGGATCATGGGCGCGGTCAGGATGTTCTTACCGTTAGTGCGGTCGAGGAGAAAGAAATAACCATTGCGGTTGGCCTGTGCCAGAAGCTTGCGCGGCTGACCGCCGATTTCCGCGTCAATCAAAACCGGCGTTTGAGCGGCATCCCAATCGTGGGTGTCATGAGGTGATGGCTGAAAGTACCAGACCAGTTTTCCCGTATCCACATTCAGGGCGACGATCGAGCAGGTATAGAGATTGTCTCCCTTGCGGCTGCGCCCCGTCAGTACGGGATTCGGGTTGCCTGTTCCCAGATAATACAGATGCAGGTCAGGGTCGTACGTGCCTGGTATCCACGTCATTCCACCGCCGTGACGCATCGCATATTCATCGGGCCAGGTGTCAAAGCCTGGATCACCCTTCTTTAGAGGCTCAGTCCACCATTTCCATTGAACGTCGCCGGTTTCGGGATCATGCGCTTCCAGGAAACCAGGCACATCCAAGGAATCGCCGCTCACGCCGGCCAGCACGTGGTTGCCGACGATAATGGGCGCCACGGTAGAGAAGTACTCCTGCTTCAGATCGGCAATCTCTTTATGCCAACGCTCTTTTCCCGTTCGTGCATCGAGGGAAACGAGGTAATTATCGGGCGTTTCGAAATAAAGCCAATTCCCGTACATGCCCATTCCGCGATTGCCGATGTGATCGCCTCCTTTTCCTTTCCAGGCGAAGTGCCACAATTCACGTCCCGAGCGGGCATCGACGGCCCAGGCGTTATCGGGTGTAGAAAAGTAAAGGATGCCGTTCACCATGAGCGGCGTGGCTTTGACGGTGTACGTGCCAGGGTCGGCGGGCAGCCCTTGCGGCTCCCGTCCTTCGCCACCGACTATCGCGTTGGGGGTGATTCCCGGATGGACACGAAAGATCCACGCCAGGCTCAGATGCTTGACATTGGACTGATTGATCTGCGCGAGGGTGCTGAAACGGCGCCCGGAATAATCGCCATGATACGTGGGCCAGGCATCGGTAGCCGGTTTGGTGAGCAGCGCCGGATCGAGCATCTGCGCAAAAGCGGCTACATTCATTGCCAAACAGAAGCTGGAAATCAGGAATTTGATTTTCATTTCAAGCTCACCAGATAAGCGGTCAGGTTGTGGATATCCGAATCCGTGTAGCGGCTCAGCAGATCCACATGCGCCTGGAGCCGGTTATGGATTTCGACACGCGGGACTCCGTTGGCCCGGGTGAACGAGCGATAGGCGCCGTTACCATCTCGCAGAGCAACGTTGAAGTCGTCGTAATGTTCAAGCGCGCCTGAAAAGGATTCGCCTGAAGGAAGCGTCACGGTTACCGAAATGGCGGAGACCAGGTGAGGCGGGGTGCCTTCCGTCCAGGTGTAATCCGGCTGAAGGAATTTACCTTGCAGCGTGACCGGCTCATACCTGGCGCCGATTCCTTTCAAATCGCCGGTAACGGAGTGGCAGGAATTGCAATGGCCCGCACCGTTGAAGAAGGCAGCACCGGCGCGGGGGTCACCGGTCACGATATCCAGAATCTTGTAATTGTCTCGCTCGATCGCATTCTTGATGGAGTCGTGGAGAAATGCGGCAATGTCCGCGATTTGCTGGGGCGTAAACGGAAACCGGGGCATGCCCTTGTCGGGACGGCCTCTAAGAATGAACGGGCCGATGGTGTTCCCGTTCTCGTCATCCAACACCAGCACGGAGCGAAGCAGATCCGGTCCTTTCTCGCCGCCTTTTGCGTTTGAGCCGTGGCAGAAGCCGCAAGCTCCCACGAAGGTAGTTTTACCCCGTTCCACTGCGGCCGCGTCGTACTTTGGTGGAGGGCCGTTAGTTTCCGTCGTCGACGTTTGGCCCATGGCCACTGCACTCGTAACGAAAACCGCAACGGAAATTTGAGAGACTCTGCCGGATTTCATAGATTGCCCGCGCTTGGCGTAGAGCCTTCAGCTTACCTGCCTCCTGTTGGCGTACGCAATTGCGGAGCCGGCGCGTGTCGAACGGTCGCCCGAAGGCAGTTCACTCGTCGCGCAGCGCTGCTGTTGGGTCGAGGCTGGCGGCACGACGTGCGGGCACCCATGATGCCAGCGTTGCCATGAGGAGAAAGAGGAAGGTTATTGTCGCGAACGTAGCCGGATCTGTGGGTTTCACCCCGACCAGCAAGCTGGTCATCAGGCGCGTCAGGATCAACGCGGCTGCCAAGCCGATCACAACCCCGGCTGCACTCAGCTTTAAGCCGTACATAACGATAAGGCGTAGGATGTGGGCAGGCGCAGCTCCCACGGCCATGCGGACGCCAATTTCCGAAGTGCGTTGACGAACCACAGTGGAGAGGACACCGTAAATGCCAACAGCAGCTAGAATCGTTGCGATAGCCGCGAACACAGCGATCAACAGCAGCGAAAAACGCGTACCAGCTCGGGCGCGCGCGAGGAGTTCGTCCATGGCATGGACATCGGTAACGAGCAGTTGCGGGGCGAGCTTTCGAATTTCGTTGCGGACCGAACCGGCATAGCGGCCAGGATCGCCCTTGGTGCGGAGCGCCCACCAACCGACAATTCCATAGTTCAGGTAACCATCGGTGACGTAAATCTGCTCGCGCCCGGGCGTCGCCAGCGACACATCGCGCTGGTGCGCCACAACGCCAATAATTTCGGCCCATTCCGCGTCAGTGCCGCGCACACGGATTAAGATCCGCTTTCCCACGGCGGATTCGAAAGGAAACGCTTTGGAGGCGAGAGCTTGATCCACGATAACGACGTTGCGGTCGGGTTTATTATCGGATGCGGCGAACGTGCGGCCGGCGATCAACCGGTTTTGCATGGCCTCAAAATAACCGGGCAGCACGATCTGGGAATCGGCTGCCTGAAATTTACTTGGATCCGTCAGCGCTTCGGCCGTTCCCCAGCGGACTGGCGAAAAGCCGGAGGCGAAGGGCAGGGGAAACGACCCCGTAACTGCCAACACGCCCGGAATGCCGGCCAAGCCATCGTGAAGCTCCTGCATGAGGGTCTGACGAGCAGCGGGGGTGTCACCGTAGGGGCCGATCGACTGAAACGTGAGAAGATTGTGCGGCGTGAACCCCACGTCTACTTGCTGAATCGCCAGGAACGTGCGAAGCATCAGACCCGATCCAATGAGAAGCACAAAACACAATGCTACTTCTACCACGACGACTGCGCCTCGCAGCATCCCTCCCGCTGTGCTTGCCGTTCGCCCGCTCGCACGCAGGACGTGTATGAGATCGGGCCGTGCTGAGCGCAATATGGGTGCAAGTCCGAACAGAGCTGCGGTGGCAAGTCCCGCTAGAGCCGAGAATGCCAGCACGGCAGGATCGATGTGAACACCCACGAGGCGGGGAACATTATCCGGCGCGATGGTGAGCATTTCACGGATGCCAGCCCAGGCTAGTCCGACACCCGCTGAGGTTCCAAGCGCGGAAATAACCAGCGTCTCCACCATGATCTGGCGGGCGAGTTGCCAACCGCTTCCACCCAATGCCGCACGGACCGCAAACTCGCGCTCGCGTAGCCAGGCACGAACGAGCATGAGGTTCGCCACGTTAGCGCAAGCGATGAGCAATAGGAATACGACTGCGCCCATCAGCGCGAAGATGGCTGCCCGGACCTCGCTCACCAGGTGTTGTTTCATCGGTTCGATCCGGATGTATTGGCCGGCCGCTCGCATCACCGGATTTGTCCGGTGGAGCTGCCCGGTGATGGTGTCAGCCTCGGTCTGCGCGCCTGCAACGGTAACACCTGCTTTCAACCTGCCAATCACGCGCCACTGGACGTTGTTGCGGTTAGCCGTGTCATAAGCCATGCGCGAGGCGAACCAGAGATCCGGCGACTGTTCCACATTAGCGTCCGGTGGAAACAGCAGCTCGAATCCCGGAGCCAGAACTCCCACCATAATTGGCCGCACCCCGCCTGGTAAGGCCACGGTCTGGCCCAGTACGGAAGCATTTCCACCGAACCGACGCTCGAAATATCCGTAGCTCAACATGGCGTAGATCGGAAGTTGCGGGGGTGGCGACGCTCCGGGCGCGACTTGGGATGGCGGCAGCGTCGGCTGCGGCAGGCCATCGGAATCCTGGAAATCCCGGCCTATTACAATTCTTGCGCCCATCAGACGGAAAAAATTTGTCGAGACAACTGCGTACCGCACCTGCTCGGGCGTGCCATCGGCCTGCGGAGCAGGAACGCGGCCGGTAAGAACGGCGCCGAAGTCGTCAAAGGCACGCGTCGCGCCACGGCGCAAATCGAGGAAATCGGCGTTCGAGAAGGGGAAATCCTTGACGCTTCGCTGGCGCATGTCGTTACAGGCCAAAACCAGTCGATCCGGCTCTTTGTACGGCAGCGGCCGTAACAGCACGGTCTCGCTAACGCTGAAGATTACGGTGCTCGCTCCGACGCCTAGCCCGATAGTGACCACCGCAGCCATAGCGTAGCCGAGCGCCTTTCGCAAGGTTCGCAGGGCAAACAGCAGGTCTTTGAGTACCATAGTGGAGCATTAGACGAACTTTAGCCGGGTTCGTTTCGCGTGACAGGCTCCTCATTCCCCACACTGCCGTGCCAGCGGCTCCTCCTGATCGGCCTAGCCTTTCCTTGTTGCAACTTCCAGGACTTGTCGAACAGGCCCGAGTCGTGACCGTGCTGGCGGGACCGTTCTCGTGCCGAGCGGCAGTGCGAGCACTTTCACGTGCCTCAGACGCGGACCGGGCACTCTTCCGCTATGCTCTCGGGCTCAAATGGGTCGATGCGGGTCATGGTTGGCTGGTCATTGCCCGGCCACCGGGAGAGGCGGCATTCCATCCCTCCGATGAGAAACGCGCCCACTCTGGGTTGATCGACTACCGAATCCCCGGCAATCGAGAAGCAACGTCTGAGCGGAGAAGGAAGACCAGTTTCAGAAGTTACATCACTTGAAGCCGAGGTTTTTGAGCATTGCGTCGCAAAGCGCATCGCCGTCGAGGGGAGCAGGGGAATTGAGGTCGTCAATTTTTTTAGTTTGGGCGTCTTTTTGCAGTTTTAGCTTTTCCTGCAGCGTGGCGAGCTGTCCGAGGACCGCGGCACGACGAGCAAGCTCTGCGGCGTGCGCCGTCTTGAATTGTTCTTTACTGGCCGCTACCAACTCAAGTTTTTTCTTGATGTCTGGATTATTCGCCGCCGCCGGAATGCTGAGAACGTGGCTAGTAAACTTGTCGATCTCGGCAAACAGCTTAGCGGTGTCCACCCCTGGAGCGGCCGTGGAATTTGCATCGGGAGCGGCTGCCTTGGCGGCCTCGGACGACCCCGCAGTTTCTCCGTCCCGCAAGCTGAAAACACAATCGCACGCGGGGCAGCAAACCCAGTTCCACATCCGCGCGATGCAACCGTCCCGGACGCAGCCCATCACGATGCCCGGTTGGAAGCCAACAGGCTGGTTACAACGTGGACAGCCGACACTCAGCGGCATAGGGGTATGGCAAAACTCACAACTAGATGCCTGCGCGTCGGCGACGGGAGCGATGGCGATCAGCACATTGCCCGCGATTTCGGAATTCGGCTTCGGGAGCCATAGCTGCAAGAGTTCGGCATGAGACAGGCGCCGCGCCGCGCCGAATAAAGGGTCATGTAATACGACTTGATCGCCGTCGACGTCAACCAGCACGGAATAATGACCGACCGGCGAATCGGGCTGCACACGGTGATTCAGGATGGCGCGAATGCCGGACTGGCGGCACAACCGCAGTACCTGCAAGCTGTGCCGCGCCTGGAATGCGATAGCGCCGAAACCGCGCGTCACGGCATCCTTAGCCATTAAGTGGGTGGTGGACGACATTGCGCCAAAGCGGTTTTGCTTGGCAATCGCGGGCCAAATCTCGGTCTGCGCTACCTGCTTGCCGAAAGAGCGATAGACCATGCTGAGGCACGCCGCGCCGCATGCCCGGCCAGTCAGTTCCTCGGATTGTTTCTCGTAAGGGATTACAGTTGCCGTTAAACCCATCGGGTACGCCTCCCTCTCACGTGTTATGGTCCAAGAGAATCCGTCGGCCCTCCATGGATTCCCATTCCCAACTGAATCAAGGAGCGTAGCGTGCCCTGGATTTCAGGGGGATTACACTTGGTGGTCGCCACCTTGATCGCAATCGCGACTGCCCTGGCTGGGGCAAACGGACTCGGCGGTGTAGGTGGCCCTTGAGGTGGACCGACGCTTCCCCCGGTTTGGTTCGCAGCAGCCGCCAGGCATCCGGCCGCCGAGGCAGGTCCCAACACATCGGCCGGCTCTTTGGTGGCGGCCCGATTCGCTTCATTAGGCTGAAGCACCCATTGAACCGTGAGCCTAAACGCCCTTCTTTCCCAAGGCTCCAGCTTGTCTCCACAGGTGCGCTGCAAGCAGAGGCAACCCCACCAGATGGCTTCGCGTGCAGGCAGCGCATGGGCGATGAAATCGATGGCGGGCAGGTACTGCTGTTTCTCCACCAGCGCATCTACGAATTCGCTCGGTCTCATTCCAGGGCTTAGCAAGCGCAGCGCGGCCTTGTCTAAATACAACCGCGCACAGATTTCAGAGGCAGTTCTCGCGGTAAGGTTGACGAGCATCGGGTTGTCCACGGCGTCAGCGCGCGAACCCATATTTATACACCAGGGGATGGCGGTACTGGCTCGTCCTCGGGTAGCGGCGGGGGCGGCGGCGCCGGCGGACCGGGATTAATTTGCACAAGAGGCATGCCGATGATGGTTACGCCTTCCGGGCCGATGGTGATCTGGCTCATCCCTGCGGCGAGCGTCAGAGTCCCTGCAATTCCAGCGTTGATCGTGATCCCACTGTTGGTCAAGGAAATGTACTGGTCGACTATGGGTAAAAGTCCGCGCCGAATGGTGACCGATTGCTGCTCGCCGACCTCGATCTCGACGCCGCTCGTCGATTCCGCCGACATCAGCGGATTCAATACAGGAATCAGCGGTCCGGCGGTGATACGTACTCCTTTGCATCCCCGGACGTCGACTGTTCCATCGTCCATGAATTCGCCGGTCAAGCCTCCAATGGCCAAGAGCATAATCCTGCTCTCGTTGTCTGTAGCGGGCGGTATATTTTTCCAACTGCACAGCATGACCTGGTTTGCGCGAATCTCGTACGTGCCCGCGGCCGATTTGATCCGATGGCCTCTGTCCTCCGAGCTGTCCTGCCCTCCGGATCCGCCGCCGGGCCTTTCGTCGTCTCTCATGATCTGTCCCTCCTTGCTATTGGCTTTGGGCCGAATCAGAAACCAGCTCCGTGACTACTGTCGCCCCGATCCCTATGAGGCCCAGCCCAATCTGCCCGAGACCGCTCCAGGTGGAATTGAGTGAAAGTTTGCCGAGTTTCTTGGGCGTAGCTTTCCACAGCCCTAGAGACCCGTGGTGGGCCTCGTAGGCTACCTTTGCGGCATCACAGGCGATCCAGTCTGCCGAGTCAGTTAGGAACTCCGCAAACATGATCGCGATCAACATGGCTTCCGTGACGGCCTGATAGGCAAGTACGAATATAGCCCGTTCCTTGTCTCCCGATTCCTCACTGGCGAGCGCGGCAGCCCTTTGCGCATCGGAGGTGGCATTCGTGTACTGCGAAACGTTATTCGATCCCTTCATCGCGTCATACGCATACCAGAAGACCTCGCAGATAAGGCCTAGGGCAAGGGACAATATGCGAACCGAGTCGAAACTGGAATGCGCTTTGTGCAGCTCAATCTTCGGCGGTCCGACGGAGATTTCATAGCTTTGGCCGAGCGTAAATTGGGCACTGCCCCCAATGGTGAACTGCATGCTGCCCGTAGCACTTCCAATGACCTGCGCGATTACCGGAGGCAGGGTTGCTTCGGCGGAGGCGATACCCGCCAAGCCTCCCGCGATCAGTCCGCCAGTCGTGATGCACATTTGGAGGTTGGTGCCCATGGTGAGCTGTTGGGCGACGGGGCCGGCGGCCTGGAACTGGTCGCCGTAGGTTACGACCGAGTTTAGGCCCGTTATACCGGTTGGGGGCGGGTCAGGCACCGGATTTCCCTCGTCAAAGCCGCCGCCGCTGCCGCCGCCTACGATATTGTGTTGCGCCGTGCCCTCGATACTCGCCGATTTGAAGCCGCCTAACTGTTTGTTTTTCGGCAGCGCAACCCAGGGCATATTGTCCGCATTGTACACGCTACCGGTGATGATAGGCTGGTCCGCAACGCCTTCCGCAAAACGAACACTCTCATCCCGCGCCTGTTGCATGAACCGCCTGACGACGGCGTTCAAATACCGGAAGCTGTTGTCCCGGTTTCGCGAAGTGAACGTGACGTCCTGTCCAACGATACCGTCGAACTTCACGTCCCTGGTGAGGCCGGCGGCTAACGAAATTTCGAGCTCGTGGGGGGAGATTTCTTCGCGATCCCGAAATCCCGTCGGGAGCACGGTGTCTTGACCGAGAGGCGTGGTGATTTTCATGGGCCTGTCGGCTTGGGTGTCGGTTGGCACAGTAGCTACCTCCAGGGGGTCTTGGCTTCGGCGCATTCCAGTAAGTATCGCTCGAAACGATGGTTTACAGGAAGGTACCCTCACTTCGAGCCCGGCGAAAGCGGCGAGGTGACGGCATGTCTCTTTAGGCGCTCGTCGGCTTTAAGTTGTCACCGGCGCTATGGATACATCGCGATGCCGGCCACTTTCGAGGTTCCCTCGCAGCCTCTCAAAAAATTCTTGGATCTCATTAGAAATTTTCGTCAGTTTTTCCGCCGTTTTAGGTGGGGAAGGAAACACGATGATTGAGAACCAAGAGCACCCTGGCATACGGGAAACGGTAGAGCCTGTTGCAGATCCGAAGGACGAAGTCTCGACGGACAGTTTGCGCGATTCGGTGCCGCTCGAAAAAAACTGGGTCACGGACTTTAAGCGCTGGACAGCGGACGAACTGAGGGCACTCCTATTCGCTCGACCAGTAACGCCTTCAGTTCCGTCAGATACGAAGGAATTGGACCAGCATTCAACAGATCAGCCTTATTAAGACGGTGTATTGAGCGAGAAAGAGCCTATGCCCGATTACAAACAAGCGGACCGTCCGCTGATCCTAACCACCCCGCTGGGGGAGGATGCACTACTGCTGACAGCGCTGCGCGGACGCGAGGCTGTCTCCCAACTGTTCCATTTTGAACTCGATCTTCTCGGGCAGCCTGGCACCGACATCCGTTTCGACCGCATCCTTGGTGAGAGCATCACCATCAAGATGCGCCTGCTGGACGGAAGCTTCCGCTACTTTAACGGCATCGTGAATCGGTTCTGTCAAGGGGGCCGCGATGAAACTTTCGTGCACTTCCGCGCGGAAATGGTTCCGCAGGTCTGGTTGCTCACCAAGATGGTCCGGTCCCGCATCTTCCAACAGATTCCGGTACCCGATATTCTCCGCGCGGTCTTAACCGGAATGCCCGTCCAATATGAGCTTTCCGGCGCTTATCATCCGCGCGACTATTGTGTGCAGTATCGCGAGTCGGATTTCGCGTTTGCCAGCCGGCTGATGGAAGAGGAAGGCATCCACTATTTCTTCCGGCACACCGACGGCCGCCATGAACTCATCATTTCCGATACGGCAAATCCATTCGTCGCCGGCCAGAGCAACGTGATGTATGAGGAGGACCATGGCGAATTGCGTGAGGACATGCGGGTAACGGCGTGGGAGAAGAGCCAGGAATTGCGTTCTTGTGAGTACACGTTATGGGATCACTGTTTTGAAATGCCCGGAAACCACCTGGAAACGACGCGGCCGAGCGTCGGCGCCGTAACCGTCGGCAAGGTGACGCATAAACTGCGGCTTCCGGCAAACGAGGCGATCGAGATTTATGAATATCCTGGCGCCTTCGCCCAGCGCTTCGATGGGATCGAGCCAGGTGGAGCGCCGCGCCCGCAGGAGTTGAGGCGGATTTTCGAGGATCGCGACCGCACTGTGCGCATCCGCATGGAGCAGGAAGACGCGGCATCGATCGAGATCCGGGGCGTGAGCGATTGCGGGAATTTCACGGCCGGGCACAAATTCACGCTGGAACGGCATTGGGATGGGAACGGGACGTACGTGCTGACCGCGATCGAGCACGAGGCCATTCAAGGTGACTATCGCAGCACACAAGGGGAAGCGTTCCAATACACCAACCGGTTCGCCTGCCTGCCCGCCGGCCTGCGCTACCGGCCGCAGCGCGTGACCGCTAAACCGGTGATCGCCGGGGTTCAGACCGCAACCGTGGTTGGTCCCGCGGGCGAGGAGATCTTTGTCGATAAATACGGCCGGGTGAAAGTGCAGTTTCATTGGGACCGCAAAGGGAAGATGGACGGCAACAGCTCGTGCTGGCTGCGCGTGGCGCAGGTGTGGGCGGGCAAGGGATGGGGAGCCTTTTTCTGGCCGCGGATCGGCCACGAGGTGGTAGTGACGTTCGAGGAAGGCGATCCCGACCAGCCGCTCGTCGTCGGCAGCGTCTATAACGCGGAAAACATGCCCTGGTTCACGCTGCCCATGAACAAGCAGTTGGGCGGTTTCAAATCCGCCAGCGTCAGCGGCACGGCGCAGAAGAACTACAACGGCATCGTATTCAACGATGAGAACGGGCACGAGCATCTCTCGATTCACTCCGAGCACAACCTGAGCCTGAATTCGGAATTCGACAAGATGATCCACGCGGGCCGCCACAAGGGCGAACGTGTTGGAGTCGCCAGCATGTTCACCGTGGGCAAACTGGTTCCGTTTGGCGGCGGGAGCGGCGGCGGCAGCTTCAACGCCGGAGACACCATTCCAGAGCCCGTGCCGATCGGTGTGCTGGGTCTGAACTCGGTGGTCACCTACGGCGAAAATTTCCAGGCCACG
>JASHOO010000410.1 GCA_030041035.1 Bryobacteraceae bacterium
GTCGTGCACGTCATCAATCTCCTCCAGAAAACGACTTACTGGGCTTCCACGGCGGTCGTCATCGCCTACGATGATTCCGATGGCTGGTACGATCATCAAATGCCGCCCATCGTCAATCAATCCGCCACCGCTTCGGACGCCGTCACCGGAACCGGAGCCTGCGGCACCGGCACTGCGGCTCTCGCCGGCGTGAACTCCAGCACAGCACATGCACAGGGTCGCTGTGGCTACGGCCCGCGCCTCCCACTCATGGTGATCTCCCCGTATGCCAAGCAGAACTTCGTCGACCACTCCATGACCGACCAAAGCTCCATCATCCACTTCGTCGAAGACAACTGGCTCAGCGGACAGCGCATCGGGCAGGGGTCTTTCGACGCCATAGCCGGTCCGATCGACAATATGCTCGACTTCACTGCGACGGCGAACACGGCCAACTTCCTGCTTTCGGAGGCCAGCGGTGAACCATTGAATCCGGCGCAGGCGGCGTCGCCGCAATCTTCCAAGGGCCGGCACGCCGGTTCACATTAAGCGATAGGAGACGGCCCGACGAGTCGCGTCTGTGCGGCGCGACTCGTTCCTGTATAGTGACTCGCCGAGGATTCATTAGCTTTGCAACCGGTTTGGCCGTCGCGAAAGGTGGACATGCGTCCACCGCTCCGGCGCTCAATCCCGACTCGCTCGCCAAATTCGTCGACTCACTGCCCATTCCTGCAATCGCGAAGCCGTCTGGTTTTCGACCGGCTGCCGGTCACTCTGCCGCCAAAGCGCCTTGGTTCCGCGTGCCCATGCGCGAAATCGCGTGCAAACTGCACCGCGATCTTCCGCCGACTCGTCTGTGGTGCTACGGCGGCGCATTACCCGGCCCCACTTTTGAAACCCGTAGCGCACAAGGATTGTTCATCGAGTGGCCCAATGAGCTGCCTGCCAAACATTTTCTGCCGATTGATCACGGCCTGCACGGCGCCGAAGCAGACAAGCCGGAAGTGCGCGGCGTGGTGCATGTTCACGGCGCGAAGGCTCCGCCGGAGAGCGATGGGTATCCGGAAGATTGGTATGTCCCCGGGAAATCACGAACGTACTTCTACCCCAACCAGCAAGAAGCGGCGACGCTTTGGTATCACGATCATGCCATGGGCATCAACCGGCTGAACATTTACGCCGGCATGTTCGGGCTGTTTGTGGTGCGCGATGACGCCGAAGACGCCCTGAATCTTCCGAAAGGCCCGTTTGAGATCCCACTCGTCATTTGTGACCGGCTTCTGAAAGAAGACGGTCAGCTGGACTATCCTGTCTCCGGCAATCCCGATCGACCCTGGGTTCCGGAAGTCTTCGGCGATGTGATGATCGTCAACGGTAAAGCTTTCCCGTTCGTGAACATCGAGGCGCGCAAGTACCGGTTCCGTGTTCTCAATGCATCGAATGGCCGCTTTCTGCATCTCTCACTGTCCAACGGCCGGAAGTTCCATCAAATCGGGACCGACCAGGGCCTTTTGTCCGCGCCGGTTCCGCTCGATCGCGCCCTGCTGGCGCCGGGCGAGCGCGCCGACCTGATCGTCGATTTCAGCGGGCATGCCGGCGAGCAGATCGTGCTCATGAACGACTCTTTCCAGGTGATGCAATTCCGCGTGGCGGCAGCGAAGTCGCCCGACACGAGCGTGATGCCCGCAACTCTCCGGGCTGTGCCGAAAATCGCAGAATCCGCAGCCGTCAAAACCCGCGCGCTCGCGTTAATAGAGAACATGAACATGCACGGCGAGTCCACATCGATGCTGTTGAACGCGACGCCGTGGCACATGCCGGTGACGGAAAATCCGGCGCTCGATTCGGTCGAGATCTGGAGCTTCATCAACACGACCGATGACTCGCATCCCATCCATCTGCACATGGTGCGATTTCAGATCCTCGATCGCCGGCGCTTCGAGCCGTTCTTCTACCAGACCAGAGGTGAGGTCCATTACACCGGCCCGGCGACTCCGCCGGCGCCGGAGGAAGCCGGCTGGAAAGACACCGTCCGCGCCGATCCGAAAATGGTCACCCGCATCATCGTTCGGTTCGAGGGCTATGTGGGCCGCTATGTATGGCACTGCCACGTCCTCGAGCACGAGGACAACGAAATGATGCGTCCCTACGACGTGATCCCCGTTCCCCGCGGATCTTAGTGTGCAGCCCTCGGCCGAATGTGGTGTTAAAGCCCCAACTCGCTCGACTTATATTTAAGGTTGCGGTCGAGCACCATCTCGAAGGAGGCGCCTTTGGGCAGGATGAGGTCAGGTCCGCGGGTCAGGAGGACGGAAGCCAGCCCGGCCGTGGCGCCGGCGGCGGCGCCGATTCCGACCCCCATGGCGGGGTGGCCGGCTGCGCTTCCTGCAATCCCACCGACGCCGGCTCCTGCAGCGGTCGTCTCAGCTGTTCGGCGAGCGTCGCCGGTTTTATCGCCTTCGCCGCGGATCGTGCCTTCGTCGCGATCGAAATCACCGGTGTCGGAACCATCAAGCCGGGCGCGGAAGTCACGGTTGATGCCGTTGGGCAAAGTGAGCGAATCGAACCGCAGAAAGATTTCGCCTTTGCCCTTCACCTTGCCCGGCCGTTTCACCTCGGTGACGGTGCCCGTCACGTAGCTGCCCCGAGGAATGACAATCCGGCCGCCAATGACAACGGGGAATGAAGTCTCCAAGTACACGCGGTCCCCTTCTGAGCTGCGCTTGGTGTTCAGGCTGTTGAGCAGCGCGAGCGGAATTTTCGTTCCAGCGGGGACAACGATTTCGCCGGGGGACTGTTGGTTGGTTCCTGGACGAGCAGCGGCTGTCCCTGCAGGAGCTGCGGCCGCGTCTTTTGCGTACCGGTTACGATAAACGAGGACCGCTTCAATTTCGCCTGAAGCTTTCTGGATCTGACGCCGGATGGTCAGCGTATTATGATCATGCGACAACTGCCAGTGATCCGCCACGCTGTAATTTTGTGACCCGCTTACGATTGTGTTGGTGATCAGCGCCGAGCCTTCCCACTTGGCCAGGCTGTTCATGCGGGAATCGCCGATTTGGAATTTGGCCGGTGCA
This sequence comes from Bryobacteraceae bacterium, assembly GCA_030041035.1. Taxonomy (GTDB): domain Bacteria; phylum Acidobacteriota; class Terriglobia; order Bryobacterales; family Bryobacteraceae; genus QHXW01. Next base: position 3,057 of record JASHOO010000410.1, read on the forward strand.
CCATCGGTGCGATAGACCCAAGTACGAGCGGACTGCCCATCCTGGTCGGTTTCCAGGCATTGGATGATGCTTCCCTGCTGCGTGATGTTCAGCAGCGCGGCTGGAGCGGAGGGGAGTCCACGGAGATCGCTTTGGTGCTCATCCAGGATCCACACGCCGGAGAAGTCCCGATCGGGGTCAGAAGCCGCAGCCAGCGGGGACACGAGAGTCGCGGCAAGAACAAAGCATAGCCTCGGAGTCAGACGGGTGAACACCTTCTATTATTCTAGGACGCCCGAGGGCGATTGTAGGCGGAGATTCACCGGGAGTCATGAGCTAACTGACTACCGTGCATTTTTTCCGCAGCATATCCAGCGCCATCTGCGTGGCGAAGACGCGGATGCGTGCGCGGTCGCCGAGGAAGACGCGATGCAAGACCTGGCAGCCGGCGGCATCGGCCAAGCCAACGTAAACAGTGCCCACCGGGACGCTTTCGATGGGCTCCGGGCCGGCTTCACCGGTAATGGAGAGCGCGAAGGTGGAACCGGTACGGCGCCGCGTGCCGAGGGCCATAGCTTCGGCCGTTTCTTTACTGACGGCGCCGTGGAGCTGGAGGGTTTCCTCGCTAACGCCCAGCAATTCGGTTTTCATTTTGTTGGAGTACGTCAAGAAACCGCCGAGAAAATAGGTGGAACTGCCCGGCACGGAAGTGATGCGCTGTGCCAACAGGCCGCCAGTCACACTCTCGGCCACGGCGAGGGTGGCATGGCGCTTCTTCAACAGTTCGCCGACGACGGCCTCAAGCGAATCTCCGTTGCGGGAATAAATGCGTTCTCCGAGAAGCATATCGATCGGTCCCGCGACCTCGGTCAGCAGCCCCAGGGCATCGGGCTCGCTCGCACCGTGCGCGCGCAGATGCACCTGAAGATCACCGTCGCCAGCCAGAATCGTGGTGACGGGGTTGTCGTATTTCTTGTAGACCGGCGAAATGGTCTGATCGAGATCGGATTCCGACATCCCTGCCACCCGGAACACGAGCGTGCGGATCACTTGCTTGGGAACCACGCGCTCGAGCCGCGGTATGCACTGGCGGGTGAACATAGCTTTGAGCTCGTGGGGCGGGCCGGGCAAGAGGAGAATACAGGTCTCCGATTCGTCGATCCATTGGCCAGGAGCGGTACCCCGATCGTTGGGCAGGATATCGGCGCCCTCGATAACAAACGCCTGACGGCGGTTCACTTCGGCCATTTTGCGGTTCATCTGCCGGAACCGCTGTTCGATGTGATCTGAAATCTCGGCATGGAAGACGAGCTTGCGGTCGATGGCGAGCGCCACGGCTTCTCGCGTCACGTCGTCTTCGGTAGGGCCGAGACCGCCCGAGAGAATCACGATCTCCGCGCGTGACATGGCACGGCGCACGGCATCGGCCACGTGGTCGCGGTTGTCGCCCACGATGTACTTGGTGGTGACTTCGACGCCCAAGTCGTTCAACTGCTGGGTCAGGAAAAGAGAGTTGGTGTCCAGCCGCTGCGGCGTCAGAAGTTCTGAACCGACGGCGATGATCTCCGCGTTCATCCCCTAGGCAAGCAGCCTGCCTTGGATACCGGCATCCACGCGGTAAACCGAATTGGTAGTAGCCACCATCAGGGATCGCGAAGGCGTGAATGCCAGGCCCACAATTCCCGGTCCCGAGAGGAAGAGCTCGGGCCGCCGATCCTTATCGAAGCGAACCACGCCTTTGCGCCCACCCAGCGAAGCCGCAACATATAGCCGGTCTTCGGTATCGAAGGCGATCCCCTGCGGGCGGCCGAGGCCGCGGTAGAAGACCTCGACCTCGCCGGTATGGGAGATCCGGTAGACGGAGTCGAAGCTGGACGTCGTGGGCCCCGAGACATACAGGTATCGATCGGGACCGAAGGCGAGGTGATAGGCGGCAATGGATGGCTCGAGCGTGGCGAAAACAAAGATCTGCCGGTTGGGAGCGATCTTAAAAATTGTGCCGCTGCGGTCGCCGACATAGAGATTGTTTTCTCCGTCGAACGCCAGGCCGGTGGCGATTCCCATTCCTTCGACAAAAACCGACATGCTGCCGTTCGGTGTGACCTGATACACCACGCCATCGAATCGGCTGGAAATATACAGCAAACCCTGGGCGTCGAAGGCCATGGCGGTGGCGTTCATAAGGTCATTGATAAACGGCTTGACGTTGTAATTCAGGTCGATCTTGTAAACCGCGACCGCAACCTTCTGCCCTCGCGACCCGCTGAAGGTGGTGTAAACATTGCCGAAGGTGTCGACCGCCGGGTTGGCGACCGGATGCAAGCCTTCAGCAATCTGAATGCCGACGTCGCAGGTCCAGGCCTGGCTCGATTGCTCGCCGTTCTGCACCACCAATTCGCCCTCAGAGACGCCTTCCGGCACGCGAACGATGACGAAAGAATCCGAGCCGATGATGATGGGCGCGGCGACTTCCCCAATCGTTACCCGCGGCCGGTCTGACTTGGCAAATCCGCGGCCCTGGATCTGGAATTCTCCGCCCGCAATGGCGGCGACGGGCGAAACCTGGGCAATTTGCGGCCTGCCGTTGCTCTCTTTTCGAATACCCATCTTTAATAAAGATTGAAACACCCCGCAGTAAATAAGACAAGTGCCGCATAGAGGCCCGCCATTAGATCGTCGGCTACGATGCCGGTGCCGCCGGGAAGTCTTTCCAACTGGCGGACCGGCGCCGGCTTCCAGATGTCGAACAGGCGGAACAAAAAGAAGGCGGCGATCCACGACTGGAGATTCAGGTGCGGCGCCCCGGCCAGCGTCAGCCATTGTCCAAGGACCTCGTCGACCACAACGATTTGCGGGTCCTTCTCCTGCTCGTCGACTGCGGTAACGCCCGCGGCCCAGACGGCCGGGAACGTGAGGACCAGTACAGGCGCCACAAACCACAGAGGCCGCCAGCCCGCATAATGCACCAGGGGCCAGGCAACCACCAGCGCAGCAAGCGAACCAGCCGTGCCTGGACCAACCGGAGAGTAGCCGCAGCCGAACCAGGTGGCGATCAGGCGCGCGGCCTTACTTCTCATCGTCTTTGTTTTGGGTCTCGCGCGCAGGTTCCGGCTGGTGCAGCGGGGTGGAGATCACATACTTTCCCGAGGCCCAGTTTCCCAGGTCGATCAGCCGGCAGCGCTCGCTACAGAACGGGAACTCGGGATTGTCCCGCATGATCTCCTTGCGGCAGATCGGGCACGTCATAAGACAGGAGCTGGGAATTGAGGTTTAGAGTTGGGCTCGATCCGAAGGAGAGGAAACGGCGCGGTTGCGGCTTCCAGGCGCCCCGGGAGCAGTGTGCCCACAAGGTCGTAATCGTGGGCTTCGGTAATACGCAGTCTCCGAATCTGGCCTGGTCGCGGTTCGCCGCCCTCGAAGTCGTTGATCAGCGTGACGCCATCGATCTCGGGGGCCTGCGCAGCCATGCGGGCCTCCCACAGCAGGTCGGTATCCTTCGAGATGCCTTCCACCAGCACAACCGTTTCTCTGCCCACCAGCTCGCGGTTACGCGCTCGGGCGATCTTGCGCTGCACGGCCATCAGCCGGCGCTTGCGGTTATAAATCGTGCGGCCATCCACCTTGCCATCCAGGCGGTAGCTGGCGCTCGTGTCCTCGTCTGAGTAGGAGAAGACGCCCAGGCGGTCGAAACGCGCAGCTTCGATGAACTGGCAGAGCTCGTCAAAATCCTGCGCGGTTTCTCCGGGAAAGCCCACGATCAGGCTGGTGCGGAGGGCTACGCCGGGAATGGTACGCCGGATGCGCTCAATCAACTTCAGAAAAATATCGCCCGATGCGCCACGCTTCATGCGCTTCAAAACTCCGGCGCTCGCATGCTGGAGCGGCATGTCGATGTATTTGACCAGCGCGGGGTGTTCCGCCAGGGTGTCCAGAAGTTTCTGCGTGACCTTGTTGGGATATGCGTAAAGAAAACGAATCCACTTTTCAGCAGGAGTTTCGATTTGTGCCAGACGCGCCAGGAGCGTAGCGAGGCCGTCCGAAATGCCGAGATCTTCACCGTAGCAGGTGGTGTCCTGACCGATGAGATTGATCTCGCGCACGCCTTGTTGAAACAATCGCGTAGCTTCGGCAATAACGGATTCGAAGCGCCGGCTGCGGAACTTGCCCCGATACTGCGGAATCACACAGAAGGTGCAGGGATGGTCGCAGCCCTCGGCGATTTTGACGTAAGCATAGTGCCGGGGCGTCGCAAGCACGCGCGGAGTGAGATCGTGGTACAGATACGGCTCCACGGGATTCGCCCCCACTTCAATGCCTTCACACAACGGAACGATCTTTTCGATCTCGTTGGTCCCGATCACGGCATCGACTTCCGGCATTTCCCTGCGAATCTGATGGCGATAGCGCTCAACCAGGCAACCGGCCACGATCAGCTTCTTGGCGCGGCCGATTTTCTTGTACTCGGCCATCTCGAGAATGGTGTCGACAGACTCCTTCTTGGCAGGGTCAATGAAGCTGCACGTATTGACAACCAAGACGTCGGCCTGATCGGGATGCGGCGTCAGCTCATGTCCATGCGAGGCGAGCTGCCCCATCATGACTTCGCTATCCACGAGATTCTTGGGACAGCCTAAGCTGACAAAACCGACTTTCAAGTGCTGATTTCCTCGGAGGGTGACGTTCCTCTTCAGGATATCACGGCACCAGCCCTTGAACTCTCTACCAGCCGTGGTCTATCGTGTTCTTCTGGTATGACTGGGTGAAGTACAGATTGACCGCGCGCTGCAAATCCGCCTTGGTCATCTGCGGCGGCCGTTTTTCGTATTCGCTGATCGCAATAATAATGTTGCAGAGATCGAGCGGATAGCACGCACGCAGCTCGCTACGGCCATCGGAGAGCACCAGGCTGCGCACATAGTCGACGATTTCGGGATCGTGGGGCAGCTTCTTCTGAATGGCGACACGCCGCCAGATCTCGTTGAATGTCTCCACGTCCACAGGTTCCACGAACACTTTGTTCTGGATGCGGCGCAAGAACGTGGCGTCGGCAAGATCGTCGGGATTCAGGTTCGTGGAAAACACCACCATCATCTCGAACGGAATCTGGAACTTAATCCCATAGGAGAGGGTGAGGTAATCGACGCGCCGGTCGAGAGGCACGATCCAGCGGTTTAGAAGCTCACGTGGAGAAAGCACCTGGCGACCGAAGTCGTCGATCAGGAAGATACCGTCGTTGGCCTTCATCTGCATAGGCGCGGCGAAAACGCCGCCTGCCTCGTCGTAGTGCAGTTCCAGCATGCTGGCCACCAGTTCGCCGCCCACCATGATGAACGGGCGCTTGCAAGGAACCCAGCGCGGGTCGAGCTCGGCGTCGTCCCGGTCGACGGACTGGTGGACCACCGGATCGTAGAGCACGATGATCTTGCCATCCACCTCGACGGCATGGGGGATCAGAATCGAATCTCGGTAGATGCGCAACAGACGCTCGGCTAAACTGGTTTTGCCGTTCCCCGAAGGTCCGTAAAGAAACAGGGATTTTTGCGACACCACTGCCGGTCCCAGCTGGTCGAGCATGTGGTCGGAGAGCACCAGATCGCTCAGGGCATCGCGAAGAATGTTGCGGTCGATCTCGACGCTTGCAGCCTGCGCCTTGGTGGCCAAATGATAATCGCGGATGGAGACGGGCGCCGGACCCACGTACCGGCAGACGCGGAAACGCTCGCCGGCGAGTTCACGCCCTGCGCTGGTCAGAATGAACGCATAGTCTTCACCCACGGCGCCCTTGACCTCAACCAGATGTTGCTGGCGCAGTTCGCGAAACAGTGGGTCGAGAATCGGAATTGAGACCCGGATGGTGCGGCTGGTGACCTCGAGACTGGTCATGCCGTCGAGGTGCAGATGGCGTAAGATGAGATCCACCACGACGGACTTGGGAATGCGCAGGTCGGCGAGCCGTGTAGGAACTGAGGGCCAGAACGAAGGCCGGCGCACCGCCGGACCGGACTTCTCGGTCGCAGTATTGTAAGCGAGCTGTTGGATCACCGCAGAAACTCCGCAATCAGATTAACATAATTCACGAAAAAGATAAGTGAATTTCGGCGTAAATAGATACAATTTACGCGATAACCTCTTATAACTGCGCACCGGAATATCCGTTGATAGCGCGAGGGAACGCCGACTGTCTTACCTAAGTTAATATGGACTGAGATGAGTCCCAATCAGCCGAATCAGCCACCCAAGCTTCCTATACCGGGGGTACAGAATCTGATTGCCGTGGGATCCGGAAAGGGGGGAGTGGGCAAAACTACAGTGGCCGTGAATCTCGCGGTGGCGCTGGCGGCGCTGGGCCATCGGACCGGACTGATGGACGCCGACGTCTACGGTCCTAATGTTCCCTTGATGATGGGCATTAATAAGACGCCCATGGCATACGGGGAGCGCATCCAGCCTTTGGAGCAGTTCGGCGTGAAGCTGATGTCCATGGGTTTCCTCAGTCCCGGAGACAAGCCGTTGGTGTGGCGCGGGCCGATGTTGCATAGTGTAATCCAGCAATTCTTGCGCGGCGTGGATTGGGGCGACCTGGAATTTCTGGTGATCGATCTGCCGCCCGGCACCGGGGACGTGCAGCTCACACTGATGCAAACTGCGCCGGTAACGGGGGCCGTGGTGGTGACCACCCCCTCCGACGTTTCGCTCGAGGACGCGCGCAAGGCGGTCCATATGTTCAGCCAGGTGAAAGTTCCCATCCTGGGCATCGTGGAGAACATGAGTTACCTGGTCTGCCCACACTGTAACGAGCGCGTCGACGTCTTCAGCACGGGCGGCGGCGAACGGACAGCGCGCGAGATGCAGGTGAATTTTCTGGGTGCGCTACCGCTCGATCCCGTGGTGCGAAAGGGCGGCGACTCCGGAAGTCCGGTGGCGCTCCAGAACGGTACGGAGTCGCACGGGGCGGTTTTTCGCGAGTTGGCCCAGCGGACGATCGCTCGCATTCACGAGATTGGGCCACCAGTCACCCCGAAGATTGAAATCTCGGAATGAGGTCTCGCGGAATTATATCTTAGGCTTTGGTGGCGGCAGGTCACGGGCGATTACTTGATGCTGGAAACCGGCTCGCGCGTGGGAGCCGTCGCAAAACGGCTTATTCTCCGAGAGGCCACAGCGGCAAAGAGATATTAAGGTACGGCCGGCGAGGCCGAATTCCCTACCCTCCGGATCGACAATTGAAAAATCGCCCTCTACGCGAATCGGGCCGTTGCTGACGACCGTGATTTTTGCCATGGCACGATCGTAACAAATCTCCATTACTTGGGCGGCGCCGGATTCTGTGTGGGCTGCTGGCTCTTTTGCTCCTTACCGTTCTCATCCACGGTGTTGCCGAACTGGATGTTCACATCGCTCTTGAATTGTTTGTAGTCCTCGTACTTCACGATCATGCGCATCCGCTGGGGGCCGGTCTGAAAATGCAGCGTGTCGTCGGCGTCGGTATACACGGGAAACCAGTACTTGCCGTCAACCTGTTCGCGCAATGTTTCGAACTTTGGGAACTGGTTGTCTTCGTTCCTCTTGAGCATGCCGACACCCTTTCCGTAGGTCTTGACAATCTGCAAGTCGCGATCGTCCACCCAGATCTGACCCTCAAAATATCTCTTGCCCTTCTCCATTTTCTTGGGCTTCACAGCAAATACATAACAGGGAATTTCGTCGGCATTCTGTTTGCCCAGGTAGTGAATGTCGTAATCGCCGATTTCGCTCGTGGTCAGCACGAACGGCTGGACGTCACGAAGGTCCTGAATATCCTGGGGCGTCAAGATCAAACGGCTCAGCGTCGATACCGGTGCGTGAACTACCTTCTCCGTGCGCTTTCCGTCCGGCGAGAAAATAATATCTTCAACGATTTCGTAGCGGCCCGCTACGGCGCCCGAGTCGTCCAGTTCCTGGATCTTGACGGTCTGGCGGTAAGTGTAGTTCTCCCGTGCGTGGGCAAACTCCGCCTCCTTGGCGGCGAATTTCTGAATGATTTGCTCAGGGTCAACGTCACCGGCGCTGGGTGCCTTGCTGTCCGCGGCCCAAACTGGTGCAGCCGCCGCAACTAACATCAAAGGAAGCACACGAAAATGCATGTTCTCCTCCCTATCAATTCTCCATCAGTTTCTTAGCAATGGTTACCAGTTGGATGTTGCTTGTTCCCTCGTAGATCTGTCCGATCTTCGCGTCGCGGTACAGCTTCTCCACCGGGTAATCCTTCGTAATGCCCACACCTCCGAAAATTTCAATCGCCTTCGACGCCACTTTCTCCGCAATCTCCGAGCTGTAAAACTTGGCCATGGCGGCCTCGGTGACGAAGGGCCTCCCGGAGTCACGCAGACGCGCGGCATTATAGACGAGCAGGCGTGCTGCTTCGATCTCCGTAGCCATCTTCGCCAACTCGAATTGCACGCCCTGAAACTCGCCGATAGTCCTGCCGAACTGTTTACGTTGTTTGGCGTAAGCCACCGCATGTTCCAGCGCGCCCCGCGCCAGGCCGATCATCTGCGCGCCGATGGCAATCCGGCCCTCGTTCAGCGTTTCAATGGCGATTTTATAACCCTTACCCACTTCACCCATCACGTTTTCACGCGGTACACGGCAATTGTCCAGAATCAGCTCGCACGTCGACGAGGCGCGGAGACCCAGCTTATCCTCTTTCTTCCCGACCTGAAATCCCGGGAATTCGCGCTCGATGAGGAAAGCCGTGATGCCCCGATAACCCGCAGCGGGATTGGCGTTCGCAAAAAGCAGGAACAGGCCAGACTCCGCCGCATTCGTGATCCAGAGCTTGCGCCCGTTGAGCAAAAAGTGATCGCCCTGCTCCCGTGCCTGCGTTGCCAGAGCGAAGGCATCCGATCCGGAGCCGGCCTCAGAAAGCGCGTAGGAGGCCACGGTGTCGGCGGCAAGTCGCGGCAGGTATTTGTGTTTCTGCTCCGCCGTGGCCCAGCGCAGGATCGCGTTGTTGACAATCGTGTTCTGCACATCGACAATCACGCCCGCGGAAGGATCGACCGCCGAAAGCTCCTCTACCGCCAGCACGCTTTGGAAGAAGCTGCCGCCCTGCCCGCCGTATTCCTCGGGAATCTCGATGCCCATCAGGCCGATCTCAAAAAACTGGCGGATGATGTCCTTGCGAAACACACCGGCCTCGTCCATCTCGCGCACATGCGGGACAATCTGCTCGCGAGCGAAACGGCGAACAGTAGATTGGAACAATCGCTCTTCTTCAGTCAGATGAGTGAGCGGTCCCGGATGGATTTCGGTCTCCGCGGAAGCCGGCATCATTACTTCCATTCTAAGGGATTGACTCTCTCGCGTGGGCTACGGCAAGATCGGATCTGCATGTCGTCGGAATTTGTGGCCATCGGGATCCTGTGGTACGTAGTCTTCCTGCTTTCGACGACGGCCCACGAAGCCTCGCACGCACTGGTGGCGAAGCTGGGCGGCGATCCCACGGCCTTTCGCCGCGGGCAAGTATCGCTAAACCCGCTGCCGCACATCCGGCGCGAACCCTTCGGTATGGTGCTTTTTCCGATCCTCTCTTACGCGGCCGGCGGATGGATGATGGGCTGGGCGAGCGCGCCCTACGATCCGCTCTGGCAGCAGAAACATCCCCGCCGCGCCGCCTGGATGTCGCTAGCCGGACCGGCTGCCAACTTCGCGCTTGTGGTGCTTGCCGGAATCGCCGTTCACCTAGGAATCGCGATGGGCCTATTCCACCCTCCCGAATCCGCCAATTTTCAGCGCATTGTCGAGGCGAGTACACCGGGCTTCGCTGAAGGAGCGGCCAGATTTCTCAGCCTGCTGTTCTCTCTCAACGTGCTGCTGGGAGCGTTCAACCTGATTCCAATTCCCCCGCTCGATGGCTACAGCGCTCTGGGCCTGCTCCTCACCGAACAGGGAGGCCGGCACCTGGAACAAATTCGCCAGAGCGTACGGACCTTCAGCTTCATCGGTCTGCTGGTGTGCTGGCAGCTCTTCGCGAAGATCTACGGCCCGCTGTTCGCCTTGGCACTGCAAACTCTGTACCCCACACTCCACTACGGCGGGTGAAGCCTCAATCCGACTCGTTGCTACGCCAGAATCGCGCCTGATAAACCGTGGGGAGCACGGATTCATCGGAAGGAAGGCGCACGAAGCTGCGGATTAGCTCGGTGCGCGACCAGTGTCCTGCGCTGAGCAGCCGTGCCATCTCGTCGCTCGCAAATTGCTCCCAGGCAAATGACCGCCCCCATGGGAAGCAGCTCACTTCCACCGCCCGCAGCGGCAGTCCTTCCCGCAAACCGGATTCGATCTGCTCGCGCAGCCATTCAAAGAATCGCAGTTTCTCTTGAATTTCTTCACGCGGATGACGGCGCGCCACAAGGCCGGGGACGTCCGGCACATCCGCGCGCAGCGTATGCACGAAACCATGACCCTCGACCAGGATTTCGATCTCCAACTCCATTAGCCGGTGCAGGGTTGCGATCCACTTGAGACTGTCGACGTCCGGGTTTGGGGCGGAGAAGTAGACGCCCATGAAGGCGTCGCCGGCAATAAGAAGCTTCTCGGCGCGATCGTAGAACACGATGTGATCGTCGCAGTGGCCTGGCGCCGCAATCACTTCCAGTTGGGTGCTGGCGCAGGGCATGAACCTTTCCAGAATCATGAAGGGCTGCCGAAGCGCCGGTGGTTGGCCGATCATCCATCGCCGAATCCGTGGGATGATCGGCGGCGATTCGAGAATGCGTGCGGTCTCGGCTCCAAGGTAGACCGGCACCGCACCCAACCGCGTACTCAGCCAGTTGAGATTGCAGGAGTGCTCCTCGTGATGGTGTGTTGCGGCCACGGCGCGGATGGTTCCGTTCGGCAGGCAATCGAGCTGTCGTACGAGCGCGCGCCGCATACGTGTTGAACCGGGGTCAATGGCCACACCATCGTAGAGAATCATCAAAAATTGCTCGCCGAACAGAAGACTCACCACATCGCACGTGGACGAATTCAGAAATACGAGTGACAGCTTGCCCCGCAGCAGATCGATACGGCAGCCATGCGTGCGCCACAGGAGCGTTGCATGGCGCCAGAAGGAACGCACCAGCGCAGCCAGGCTCAGCGGAAACCGCAGCAGAAATCCCAGGCTGTAACAAGTCCACAGCGGAGCTAGCGCCGCACGCCGGCGCACGTCGCCCGGTTTCGATGCGTGACACGCGCCACCGCGGCATTTGCTGACCGCGTATCGATTCTTCGCCACGAACTCGTACGCCAGTCTGCCGAGCCAGCTGAAGGGCGGAGCCGAGCCGAGCGCGCCGATCCACCACGTCCATGGAGAAAGCCGTGCCAGCCGAGCGACCGCTCTCCATCCAGACAGAACCTTGCCCCTGGAGTCCACTACATGCAGTTGTTGGAGGCAGCGGTCGAGGGCCAACCCGGGGTAGGGCGCCACAGTCTCCGGATGAATGCCGACGCACTCCGCGCGTCCCTTGCGATCGAGCAGCCGCAGCCAGGAAACGCTCGCCTGACAGATTTCGCACTGATCGTCGTAAAAGACTTTGACCGTCGGCGCGTCCTTCAAATGGCTCTCGCCAGTTCCTTCCACGAGCGCCCTTGCGATTCGGCAACGCCCGCGTGCGTCACATAGCCTTTGTACGTATTGACGCCTTCGCGTAACGCCGGATGCTCATCGACGGCACGCTCCAGCCCCTTGTTGGCCAACTCGAGCAGATAAGGGAAAGTCGCGTTCGTCAGGCTGAACGTCGACGTATGCGGCACCGCCGCCGGCATGTTCGACACACAGTAGTGCAGCACGCCATCCACGAAATAGATGGGCTCAGTATGTGTAGTCGCGTGCGAAGTCTCAAAACATCCGCCCTGGTCGATAGCCACGTCCACCACCACCGCGCCGCGCTTCATGTTGGCGATCATCTGCCGCCGGACGATCTTCGGCGCCGCCGCGCCCGGAATCAGCACCGCGCCGATTACCAGGTCCGCGTGCTTCAAGGCGTCGCTAATGGTGAACACGTTTGAGGCCAGCGTCACAATTTCCTGGCTGAAAATGTCATCCAGCTCGCGCAGGCGGTTCAGACTGCGGTCGATCACGGTTACGTGCGCGCCCATGCCCACCGCGATTTTGGCCGCGTTGGTTCCCACGACTCCGCCTCCCAGAACTACGACATTCGCGGGCGCCACGCCCGGCACGCCGCCCAGCAGCACCCCGCGCCCGCCGTTCGGCGCTTCCAGATATTGGGCCCCCACCTGCACCGACATCCGCCCGGCTACCTCGCTCATCGGCGTCAGCAGCGGAAGCGAGCCATCGGGCTCCCGAATCGTCTCATAGGCCACACCGGTGACTTGAGATTCGATCAAACGGTTGGTCAGCTCCGGCAATGGCGCTAGATGCAGGTAGGTGAACAGAATGAGATCCGGCCGCAGATATTCGTATTCCGAAGGCTGCGGCTCCTTCACCTTCACAATGAGATCTGCCTTGCGCCAAACCTCGGCGGCCTTTTGTGCAATCCCGGCGCCGGCGTGAACATACTCGTGGTCGGTGATCGCGCTGCCTTCACCCGCCATGGTTTCGACCAGGACCTCGTGGCCCGCTTCACGCAGCGCGATGACACCGCTCGGCACCAGGCCCACGCGCGCCTCGTGATCCTTGATTTCTTTGGGGACTCCGATGATCATGCCCGTATCTTAACAGTGGCCGGAACCGCTTGCGCCACGCCCCATCTTCCATAGCGTATCCTGAGTTCTGATGGGACTCGCTAACGAGGCGGTTAAAATGGTGCAGGTCTCGAATGCGAATCGAGCAGACCTCGGCCCCGCGCTCGAAAAAGGCAATATCCTTTTCTTTTCACAAACTCCCTTCGAATTGAGCAGTCACGGCCGGCAAGCTCTGCTCTCCATTGCCGAGGTACCCGGAGCTCACCACAAGAACATCGCGTTCAAGCCGCGCGCGCAAAAGATCACCGGACTCAGCCATGTGCCGGCGAACGCAAGGGGGGCCGTGGAAAATGCCCTGAAGTCGTACAGCGAGTGGGCCATCCATTTTGTTGCGGGCCTGTTGCCTGCCTACGCGCACGGGTGGCAGGTAGATTACGCCAGCTTTCGACCGGTTGAAGAGGAGAATCGCGACTTGCCGTGGAAGAAACGCAACGATCTGATCCACACGGATGCTTTTCCCAGCCGGCCCACGCACGGCGGCCTCATCCTGCGCTTCTTCACGAATTTGAATCCGTCACAAGACCGTGTTTGGGTGGTTGGCCGTCCATTTGCAGCGATCGCCCCAGAGCACGCCGTGACGGCGGGTCTGCTGAAGTTTGCGGCCCAGGCTCACTCGCCGCTCCGCAGGGCCTGGAGCGCCGTGCTTCCCGCGGCGCGCTCCGCCGGTTTGCCGGTCACTGACCGCTCGCCTTACGACCGCTTCATGCTGGCATTTCACGATTACCTTAAGGCGAACGCAGAATTTCAGAACAACTGCCCGAAATATCAGTTCCGGTTCCCGCCCGGCTCCTCATGGATGGTTTTCACCGACATTGTTCCCCACTCCGTCATCTCCGGCCAATACGCGTTGGAACAGACGTTTATTGTGTCGCCTGAAACGCTCAGCTCAAGGGCGCACGCACCCATTTCGATTCTGGAATCGATCAGCGGTACCTCGCTCGCACAGAAGGCCGCATTCGCGCGTTAGCGCCAGGATCAGTGGTTCAGCTCTTCGAAGCCATCGTCAGTGCAACCCCGCTCGCCCAAGCATCTCCAAAAACTGCTTCCGCGTTCGCATGTCAATGGCTTCTGCAACGAGTTTTCCGCCGCGATCGTAAACGAAGCTCTTCGGAATCCCCTGGATCCGGAACAGCTCGTTTACCTTTCGTCCAGGATCCAGCAGAATCGGATACGTCACGTTCCGCTCCGTGATGAACGGCCTGACTTTGTTCGCTTCCTCATCCGAGACGGCCAGGATCACAAGTCCATGTTCGCGGAACTGGTCCAAGAGCGCCTGCAAGTCGGGCATTTCCTTGCGGCAAGGCGGGCACCAGGTCGCCCAGAAATTCAGCAGCACGACCTTGCCGCGCAGACTTTTCAGCGTCCACGCCTTGCCCTGTAAGTCGCGCAACGTGAAATCGGCCTTCTGGCGGCGCTCATCATCCGCTTCGAGTTGCGCCGTGGCTGCTCTAAACTGAGGATCGTCCAGCTCCACTGGGACGTGCTCGTAACGGACCAGTTGCGCCAATTCAACATAAG
>JASHOO010000411.1 GCA_030041035.1 Bryobacteraceae bacterium
TGTGCTCTTGCCTTTGTTGCTCAGCATCGGAATAGCACTTGGCCTGGCATTTTCGCGCATACCGTAGGGAATCTGGGGGTCATGATTGGAATCGTTCGCGGAGTCATTGGCTAGAGATGGAGGGACGTGGTTCTTCCCAGGGTCGTCGCCCACCCGCAAGAAATCCACATGACCAGGACTGTCATGTCGAACCTGACCCGGCTCGGGGTCCCTAAACGCTAGCCCTCTATCGGAAGTGACGCGGCGCAGTTCGGCTGAGACATGGCGAAGGCCTTGGCCACGTCACTTTCGATAGAGCCGTTTGAAGTGAGCCGCTTGCGTTTGCGGCGGACGCGGCAGGTGCTCGTATGGGTTTTGAACGGGGTTTTGGTACTGGAAAGAGGGTTCTCCAATAGGCCTGAGGCAGCCGCGAAGGGTGGTCCAGTCTTGTGACAGGGCTGGGTTGGTGGCCAGGAAATGACGTGACTCGCCGATCTTGTCGTAAGCTACAACTCGTGGAGACACGTCGAACATCCAGGCGCTCCAGCCCGTGTGGCTAGCCAGGAGAAAGAAAGCTTTAAGAGGTGTTGGGTGCACGTCTTCGGCTAGGCCGCCGACATGATAGCCAGCGAGGGAGGATGATCTCGACGATTTCCAGGATGCTGCCACAATCGGGGCACCGCCTGCCGACGAGTTCGCTGCTGGCGGGTGGCGGTGACGGCTCCGCCCCAAGCAGCATCCAGCACTCTGCCGCGCGCGTGCGTCGGCAACGGTTGGCCATCCAACCGTACTGCCGGATGCGCACAAAACTCTTGGGAAGGACATGCAACAAGAACCGGCGGATAAACTCCTCGGCGGCGAGTGTCATTTTTCGCTGCTTGCCGCCGTGTGCGTAGTCCTTCCAACGAAATGTAACCTTGCCATCCTCCATGCTCAGGAGGCGATGATTGGAGATGGCCACCCGATGGGTATAGCGCGCCAGATAGTGCAAAACGTGCTCCGGTCCGCCGAAGGGTTTCTTCACATAGGCCACCCACTTGTGAACGTGAAGAGACTGGAGAAATCGCGCGAAGCAACGAGGCTCCCGCAGCCATGCCAGCGAGCCGTGGAACGCCAGCTTATTCTGACGGAAAAGACGTTTTAACGCCTCGGTGAACTTTCCCCGGAAGACCTCGCTCAGCACGGCTTCTGGCAGAAAGAAACCGGTGCACTTGGGATACACCCAGCTCCTGCGGCCGGGAGCAAAGCCCCCAGCCGGCACCACGCAATGGATATGCGGATGATGAATCAATGTCTGCCCCCAGGTATGCAGCACACAGAGAAAGCCGATCTCTGCACCCAATCGCTTCGGGTTCGCCGCTACCTCTAGGAGGGTGGCGGACACGCAACGAAACAGCAGATCGTAGAGCAATCGCTTGTTCTGCAGCATCAACTCCGAGAGTTGGTGTGGCACGGTGAAGACGACGTGGAAGTAGTTCAGCGGTACCAGTTCGCGGGTGCGCGCCGCGACCCAGCGGTTGCGCCTCTCGGTCTGGCACTTGGGACAGTGGCGATTGCGGCACGAGTTGAACGAGAAGCCGAAGTCTTTTCCACACCCGGTGCAGCGGTCGCGGTGGCGGCCGAGCGCCGCTGTGCGACAGCGCTCGATGGCGCGGATCACTTTGAGTTGTGGCCAGCACACGCGGGAAACGTTGCGATCGATATAGCGCCCCACCCAGGCACGGAGGATATCGGCCACCTCCAGGACGGGGCGGCTCATGACTCAACCGGCTCCTGATGCGGCTCATTGGCGAGTTCGAGGGTGTCTAGGGGATTGGGCGCGGCTCGCAGTTTACGCGTAGACAGATGCAGATAAATCATCGTGTCGCGCGGGTCGGCGTGGCCGAGCAAGGTTTGGATGACCGGTAGTTCGGCGCCACTATCGAACAGATGCGTGGCGAAACTGTGGCGTAGCGTGTGCGGGTGGCTGGCTTTGGTGATGCCGGCGCGACGGCTGGCCTCCCGGCAGACATGCCAGACCGCTTTATTCGTAATCGGCTGGTCCCGACGGCGCATCTGCAGGCTTGGGAACAGCCACCCGTTCTTTCGTTTCAAGGAGCGGTAATAGGTGCGAAGTTGGTCGAGCAGCTTCGGACTCAGCGGAACCTCCCGATCCTTGCCGCCTTTGCCCTGGCGAATGCGGATCACCATGCGTTGCTTGTCGATGTCCTCTGGACGCAGACGACAGAGTTCGGAGCGGCGCACGCCAGTCGAGTACAGGGTCATGAGGATAGTGCGGTGCCGTAGGTTGCCGGTGGAGTCAATGAGGCGCGCCACTTCCTCTCGGCTCAGTACGACGGGGATTTGCCGTCGCAGGAGTTTGGGTAGGGGCAGATCATCGCGCGAGAGGCTCCGCTTCAGGACCTTATTAAAGAGGAACCGCAGCGCCGATGTATGCCCAGAGACCGTCCTGGGGTGGAGCTTCCGCTCCTGCAGAAGGTGCAGTTGGTATTCCCGGACATGCTCCGGGCCGAGCTGATCGGGGGAGCGGTGGAAATGCACGGCGAACTGCCGCATCGCACCGACGTAGCTCCATACGGTAGCTTGAGAGTAATTACGGCGCTCGAGTTCGTCGAGCACCCTTTTTCGAAGTTGGGTCACAGGGACCTCCTTGTGACCCACACACTATCGGTTTCAGCCTGACTGCTGGATCTTGCCTACGCGTAGCGTCCGCCGCGCAAGCGGCTCAGTTCAAACGGCGTTCGCGGAAGTTGGACTCGTAGCTCTGCG
>JASHOO010000412.1 GCA_030041035.1 Bryobacteraceae bacterium
CACTCAGCCTCGCATACGCCCGACTTCGCGGGTAGTCCTCAATCTCTTCCTGACCCGCTCGTGCGGCTTTGTCTAATTCTCCAGTCACGTTCGCATAGTAATTGGAGACAATGGTCAATCTTTCCCGCTCACTTGTGTGCTCGCGCAACTGGAACGCCTTACTCAAGTACTCGGCCCCTCTTCCGGACTCTCCTAGATCGACGTAGACCCTGCCCAACGCAGCATAGGCTGCGGCGAAGTTCGGATCGAGTGCGATGGCGTGGCGAAGGAAGGACTGAGATTCTACAGGGCCCTTCTCCAATGCCAGGCTATATGCTTTTAGAGCTTCGAGAGAAGAGGTCGTAGCTTCAGCCAGGGGGACGTCGAATTTCTTGACGCTTGCGAGTGACTCGCCCAACTTCTCGCGCAACTTGGTCGCGACATCTCCGAGAGCGTGGAGCACTTGCTCCTTTCCGTTCGCTGTCCCCTGTTCTTGCGCCAGCAGATCCCCGGTGTAGCAGTTGGCCGCATTTAACCCCAATACGTATTGGCCGCCCAAGTGTGCGATGGACCCTTCAATGTCCGCGGCGCTGCCTGTCCGCTGACAAACTTCGCGACTTAGCTCCTTCGTAAGACGTGCGTCCCTTGGTTGCTTCATCAACAACAGCGTCCGACTGATGCGCTCATCGGAAATCCGACTCAAAAATGGTGACTGTTCCAGTTGCACCGAAAGCCCTTGCCGCAGAGTGCCGTCGAAAACTGGGTCGCCCGTCGTATTTGTGAAGTCGGCCAGAACGATGGTGTCCTTGTCCGTAAGTTTCGGCGCCCGCCGATGCAGCAAGAAGTAACCCGCCACTGCTGCTGCAATCAGAATGACGACCGTGGTTACAATCCAAGGCCATCGATTTGCCGGAGCTGCAACTACGGGTAGACTCACCGCCACTGACTTTCGAGACTCGATGTCGCGCTTCAGCCGTTGCAGATCCGACCGCATCTCAGCCGCACTCTGATACCGAAGATCGCGATCCTTCTCCAGGGCTTTGTCGATGATGCGTTCCAATTCCAGTGGTACGTCGGGATTTAACCGCGCCGCTGGCATTGGTGTACCATCCAAGATTGCCTTAAGAATCTCGGTCGAACTCCCTCCGCGAAAAGGTAGCGCGCCAGTCGCCATCTCGTACAGGACTGCGCCAAAGGAAAACAGATCGCTACGCGCGTCAAGCTCCTTGGCACGTGCTTGCTCGGGCGACATATAGCCGCTCGTCCCCGTCACCGACGATTGCTGCGCCTCACCAGTTTCTTCTTCCACCGGCTTTGCCAGCCCGAAATCCATCAGTTTCACCGTGCCGTGCTTGGTGAGAAAGAGATTGTCGGGCTTGATGTCCCGATGGACCATCCCTGCACCGTGCGCCGCTTCGAGCGCCCTCGTGACTTGCAGTGCGACATCGAAGAGTTCGCTCTCCGATAGCTTCCCTCGCGAGCGCAGCGTCTCGCCCTCTAAGAACTCCATCGCTATAAACACACGTCCCGAGGCTTCCCCGAGTTCGTACATCGTGCAGATGTTGGGATGATTCAGGGCCGCGATCATCCGCGCTTCGCGGCGCATACGTGCGAGCGCCGGAGGATGCGAGGCTAATTCTTCGGGCAGGAACTTGAGCGCCACCATGCGACCCAGCTTGGTGTCTTCCGCTTTGTAGACTATGCCCATAGCGCCTCGACCAGCCTCCGCCACGATCTGATAGTGCGAAACCACCGCGCCCGGAACCAGCGCGCCGGCCTCCGGGGTATCCTTCTCCAGCTGGCCGATGAACCGGTAGCCCTTGCGCGGCAGCGTCTCGATGTAGCGGGGTGTAGCGGCGGTATCCGAGAGCGCCTCGCGGAGCCGCTTCACCGCCGAATTCACGCTGTGCTCGAACTCGACGATGGTGCCGTGCGGCCAGAGGCGCGCCTGGATCTCCTCGCGCGTGACTAACTCCCCCGGCCGATCCAGCAGCATGGCCAGGATCGCCAGGGACTGATCGGGTACACGCAACCGTGTCCCGCCCTTGCGTAGTTCCCGGGAAGAGGGGTCGAACGCGAATGCGCCGAACCGGACTGGACGTACGGCTCCCGCGGCAGCCATACAGCGTCGCCTAACATTACCACCGACGCGCCCCCGTGACAAGCCCAATGAAACAGCCTAATTCACCTGTTTTGAAGCGCTTGCCTTGTGACATCGATGTTACCGGCGTGCCCGACGCCTTGCATCGAGTTTCGGCCACCGCCGGCTCATTGTCGCGCCATGAACACTTCATGGAACACGATATTACTGGCGGCGCTAGGCGCCCTGTGGATGACGGTTGCGGCACACGCTCGGCCCGAGCGGACATCGGTCAAACAACCGGATCCGGGAAGCGTCAGCCGGACTACCGAGCGGCAGATGCCGGCAATTCGCGTTTGGGTGATAGACTCGGTGCGACTCGAAGAGAAGACGCTTGCGGCGGCCTTGAACAAGGCGCAAGTCATTTTCGGGGATGCGGGTGTTCGTGTGCTCTGGACAAGATGTCCAGCACAGGCGAATCAAGCGGAGCTGAACGTATGTCAGCCGGACGACACAAGCAAGCTGTTTCTGCGAATCGTGCGCCAACCCGCGATCGGGTTTGGAAGCCGGCATGCGCTCGGTCAGGCTTTTAGCGGTGAAGCCGGTTCTCAGTACGCCACTATTTTTCACGACCGGGTGTTGGCAATGGTCGCGTCCCGCAAGCCGGGATCGGAAGCCTTGGTGCTCGGACACGTAATCGCGCACGAACTGGGACATCTGTTGCTCGGCACCTCGGCGCACTCAAGTTTTGGCTTGATGGCCGCAGGGTGGAGTGCGGCCGACCTTGAACGGGCACCAGCTGGATTACTAGAATTCTCGTCGGCTGAAGCTGCCACAATACGCGCTGCGGTAATCCGCCGGAATATTGCTGCGGGTGCATCCGGGGGTTCGGAGGCCGCCACTTCGAGAGCGCACTAAGCTGGTTCAAATATTCGACGGAGATCGCGCGCACGTTCGGCAGGCAGGGCGGCAAAGCGTCTGCGAGGAACATGACGCCAGAGGAACGCACGGCGCGTGCGAAGAAAGCGTCCCTCGCGGCAGCGGAGGTTCGGACCGTAAAGCGTCTCGCATGGGAGGGATTGAAGCGCGACAGGCTGGCTGCGAAACGGATGCGGGCTGGGCGCGCGACATAGGTAAGGCAGAAATCCCGATTTTCTCCTGCCAACACTCAGCATATTCTCGGTAGAGGCTTGGCTGATCATGACACCTTATGACGCGCAATTTTCCATCTTTCCGTTGTGCTCGACTCCTGCTATGTGGACTCCAAATGATGGGGGAGGCTGAGCGAAAAGCGGATGCGGTCGATCTCCTGAAGCGGTTTGAGAAAGTCCGGCTCCTCCAACGGCCAAAGTTGTGCAGGTTGGGCGTTCGAGCCGGACGCGGCCAATAGACAGTTCACAGCACGCCGAGCCGCTTCATTCGCCGCTTCCATACATGCAATGTCCGTATACGTGCGCACGTAATCGGAAGCCACAAAGAAGTTCTCCAATTCAACCTGAGCCTCCGGCCGGTACTGCAGCGAACCTGCTGTATTGATGAGTAGCGGTTCGGCATTGGTGGCTTGGCTCGGATTCGGGAATTCGATGTCCGGATCGAGGAACCAGGCAACGAGGTTCGCATCTTCAATCGGTGTGGCCCCACTGTTATTCAGGTGCTGTTTGAGTTGGGTCCAGACTTCGTCCTTGATCTGCACTACGTTGCACTCTTGTGCAGGCTTGCCGTACACAACGCCCGGAGCCTCCCAGTCGGATACATCCACGGAAAGTATGCCCCCGATGGTACCGTCTCCGTACTGTCGGAAATCCACATTGTTCCAGAACTGCCGCTGCGAGATCGAAGTCAACGCCCAAGGCGAGTTGAGGTAGATCGCATGACCGTTTACCAAAGGCTCATCCTTTGAGAGATAGAACTGGATTCCATTCATCCACCGTGTCTTGAGCTTGTCCAGGTTGGCGAGCGACGGCGCCGCACGCTTGAGATCGTTGGTCATCAGCGCTGCCATTACCTCTACTGGCAAGGCCGCGACGTAGAAGTCGGCGGAAATCGAAGACTGGCCTGAGGCAGTCTCCACCCTTGTACCAGTTACATGCGTACCATTCGTTTCAAAGCTGACGACGCGCGTTCCGGGAAAGAATTCCACTCCCAGTTTTTGAAGATATTGTGTCCAGGGGTTAATCCAAACATCGCTGGTAGGGCCACACAACAAGCGATCGAACACGCGCTCCGGGCATATCAAGCCATACAAAAGCTGCAGTTGCGTGCAGCCCACAGTCCGCGTGCTGCTTTCTTCGGCCCGCATGGCGACCAAGGAGCGCGTCAGACCCTGCCCCAGATCTGTTTGGTATGCGTTCGACATTTTCGACGCGGCAATGAAGTTCCACCATGGGATGTTTTCATATTCCGCGAGCCGACGCTCTGTACAACTTGTGGCCACGAGTAACAGTCGGCTAACGAAGTAAGCCGTTTCGTCCAACGGAACTCCGAGTGGCGTGAAAAGTTCCATGAGAAAGGCGCGTAAATCCTCAAGGGTAGTCGGGCAACGGGCGACCCATGTGATCTCAGTTTGTCCGGCTCTCGCTAACAGGATGCGCGTTGCCACAGTCAGGTTGTCGAAAGTGTTGCCGTGATCACCGAAAGGAATGCGGTGCATTGTGTCAGTGACGTGCTTATAGAAACCGGGGAAAAAGCGAAAGCCGTGCTCACCCGGAAGCGGCTGACGTCCGCCTACGCCTGAGTTAGGAACTGGAATGCTGCGGGCCTTGCCGCCCATCACCGGCTTGCGCTCGTAGACGCGCACGTGAAGACCGCGCTCCACCAGTTCCTGGGCCGCGC
Organism: Bryobacteraceae bacterium; assembly: GCA_030041035.1. Lineage (GTDB taxonomy): Bacteria > Acidobacteriota > Terriglobia > Bryobacterales > Bryobacteraceae > QHXW01. The sequence continues at coordinate 4,892 of JASHOO010000412.1, forward strand.
TAAGACCTGCCACCCCTCCACCGAGAATGGCGACCGTCTGTTGCATTTCGTCATTCTACGCCGCAAGAACAGCCCGGAGCGATCAGTGTCGGTTATTGTACAGGAGGCGTCGCACAATATTGGGGAAACCGAAGTCACCGCCATGCGCATTCCGCAGATAGCGCTTCAGAATGGCTTTGTAAGCTCACCAGTTCGAGTCGTTGCAGAATCAGGCGGGGTGATGGCTCCTCGGCGTATGGACACCGCTGGTTCCGCAGCATGGCCGCGACCAACTGCCACGTCGGTCCAGGAGTATCGCGCCGCGGCGCCGGGACTGTGACATGCAATATGCCCGGCGGTCAGGATCGTAATTAAATAACCCACACGCTTCCGCTACATGCTGCGCATTTTGGGGGTACCAAACCCACCGCCGGACCACTGTCATTGCGCCAAAACGCACGGCGGGTTGCTTCAGTCTACCGTAATTCACTGAAACAATGGCACTTCGTTCCTGGCCCATTTAGTGCACCGCACCTTTCCGAATGGCACTATCAGGAGATGGTATGAAAACACCTGCCGTTTTGCTTTTGGTGACCGCGGGATTCGCGCTTTTTGCCGCCGCGCAGTCCACAAAGGAAATCAAGAAAGCTCCTATCAGCCCAACCGCGGTGAATTCCGGTCCGGAAATGTTCAAGAATTATTGTGCCGCTTGCCACGGAGTCGATGGCAAAGGCGGTGGTCCGGCAGCGGCTGCGCTGAAAATTCCGCCGGCCGACCTCACCGCACTGGCGAAGAAGAATAGCGGAAAATTCCCGACCGCACGGGTCGAACGCGTGATCGGGGGTGACGATGCGATTGCAGCGCACGGCAGCTCCGAGATGCCACTCTGGCGCCCGCTTTTTGACAGCTTGTCGCCCAGTAACGAATCCATGGCGAAATTGCGCATCGCGAATCTCACGAAGTACATCGAGTCCCTACAGAAGTAATTAAGATTAAAGAGCCAGCGTGACGATCTCTGCGGCGGTGACGAGACCGGCGGGCGTCACAAAACAGAACCCATTCGAGTAAGGCATCCCCATCCGGCGCCTTGAGCGGGTGCTTCAGTTCGGTCAGAAAGTCGCCCCACGACCGTTTCACTTCGTAGCAGACGCGTTTCATGGCGGTGTGGGGAAGAGTGTTCAGGGCGAATGCATCGAGCCGCTGAGTTCCACCGTTGCGGCGGCCAGTTCCCACACGCAGTTCACGAAAGAACAGGCATTCAGTCGGCGACGCGTGCAGGGCTTGCTCCACGATCTCGATCAACGCCGATTCATTTGGACGTGGCAGGGACGAGGGCTCTTGTTGAACTGCCGTTCCCATTCCGGGGATTATGGCACAACGGAATCCCAGCCTTTGATGCAGCGACACCACGTAATAGCGGAACTTGCGGAACTGAGTAATAGAATCAGTGGATAAGGGAAGAACCAACTGTGGAACTGCCCCGGAACCGGCGGAACACGCGTTGTGAGTTCCTATGGTTCCAACCCAGTTCCACTCGTAGAGCCCGACTATCTTATTGAGAAGATTGCCTAGTTCCGTCCGTTCCGCCATTCGGGGTTGTCCTATTCTTTGTTGGTGACGGCGGCTCTCCGACAGTAGTTTAGATCATGCGGTTTTCCTCATCACCTTCGAGGAGCCGAACCGCGCATCCAGGATGGCAATAAACCTTGGGAGCTCGCGGTAAGCATCGGATGCGCCGAAATTTGTTTTCGGCGAAATGCAAGCCTGAGCAGATCCAACGCTCCCGCTGGTCACCGGGTCTCCATCGCTTCACGTTGCGGCACACGGTACGAACAGTATCGAATACGGATTCGATCGGGTTGGTGGTACGCAGCGTTTTGCGCAGGGGTGCCGGCACGTTCAGTTGGTGCAGAGTGAGTGTTTCTTCGAGTCCCCCCCTCCAAACTTCGCGCGGCGCTGGGATTCACACCCATCAACTCACGATGGATCTGATCCAGAGCTCGCTTGGCTTCCTGGTAGCCGATCCGATCGTAGGCCTCGGCCAACTTGTTTTCCCAATACGCTCGCTGGTCTTCGGCGAAGTATTCACAGATGTTGCGCTGCTTGTGTTGGACGCAGCGCTGCACCAGGACCTTGTCTCCGCAGTACCTGCGGATGGAGGCACGCAGGGCGCCGCTCCCATCCAGAATCGCCAGCATGCCCTGGCGGAGATCCAGCCCCCGAGCGGCGATGCCAGCCAGTAGGCGATCACAAATTTCTTGGTTTTCAGTGGCTCCTTGGTGATATCCCAAGATCGTTTTCGTGCCCGTCTTATCTATGCCTAAAGCCACCACGAACAACTCCCTGCGGAACTCCACGCCATCCACCATAAGGGCACAAAGCCGCAGTTTGGAGAGGTCTCGTTTGCGCAGATCGTGGGTGCGCTGGCCACTGGCGACTTTGAACCGGCTGCTGACGGCTGATCGGCTGATGCCAAAGCTCGGTGGAGATTCCCGAGTCACCGGATCGTAAGATCGCATGCTCAGGCCGCGCACGACACGATCCCACACTCGCCGCTGCATTTCGTCGTCTCGCCGGAATAGTTCGTAACTGCCCAGCTTGGCTTCTTTGACTCCGTCGCGCAGCCGCGGCCGCTCGACCGGCACTTTCTGGCCATGAATAATCACGGAACCAGGTGCCTTGCCCCAGCAGGTCATGCCGTGCTCCTGGCTCAGCCATTTGATCTCGTCACCAATGATCAACATCAGCAGCTCGCGTTCGGCGTCAAATAGCATCCGGGTAACACCGTGACGCATGCGCTGCGCCAAATCAGCCAACGGTAGCACCAAACTGAATGTTCCCATGGTTGGTAGTGAGGTAAGAACGAAAGCGATCGATCGCTTTCCGCTCATCGATTTGATAGGCTTTCTTCATCTGACGGCTCTCCTTGTTTGGGAATTGCCCAGAACCTATCACGGTTCTGGGCTGGAGAGCCGTCGCCTTCAAAAGTCATCTACCAACAAATTTCAGGACATCCCCCGCCATTCTGTGGTACCGACTGTATTTGATTGCAATGTGGTCCGCCCTGACGTACTATATTCGCGTTCGATGGCTGCTGTGCACACCGAAGTGCCCCTGGTATTCGATCCCGGCTCTTATGCGCTTCTTTCTGAAGACAGTTCGACGGACATTGCCGTCGTCTTCGTTCATGGTTTCGGCGGCCATCCCGAAAAAACGTGGCGCAATTTCCAGGAGCTTGTCGACTCCTTTGCCGGCTCGTTCCCTTTATGGCAAAGATGCGATCTGTACTTCTTTAAGTACGAGAGTATCAGCGCACACATCAAAGACAGCAGCCGGAAACTCAGAGTCTTTTTGGATCACTGCTGTCCAAA